>SKPS01000290.1 GCA_007119395.1 Lentimicrobiaceae bacterium | reverse complement strand
GTAAGCCTTGAAAGTATCATAACCCAGGAACGAGAAGATTTCATGTAAACAGAGTCTTACGGCATCATCAATCAAAAGGATATAGTGGTGGTTCTCCTCCCCCGGAAGGGTGATAAACCGGCTGATGGTGCCGGGGATCTTGATGAGGGCTTGTTCCGGTTTGATCTTCCCTGATGAGTCGACCATGCTGATGGCCAGATAAATGGAGTGATCGCGCAAAATGGTGCGTTCATTCATACGCCTGAGCATAATGGGGAATATCAACGGTCGGATGTTCTCACGGAAGTACTCCCTGACATAAGTTTGCTGTGACTCTGTCAGCTTCTCTTCATTCAGCAGGTGAATATGTTGTGATTCCAGCTCCTTCAGAATCTCTTTGTAGATGTTGTTGAATTTATGTTGATGTTCAACTGTCATCTCTGCGATCTTACGGATGGTGTCAGCACTGTTTTTCGACTGGCTCCTTTTCCTTTTTGTCAGTCTCTCGATTCTTCTCAGGGAGGCCACTCTTACGCGAAAGAATTCATCCTGGTTGTTGGAGAAGATGCCGAGGAATTTGATGCGTTCCAGAAGCGGGTTTCTTACATCGGCGGCTTCCTGCAGCACTCGTTGGTTAAAGTGAAGCCAGCTGATCTCTCTGTTTTCCAGTTTCTGATTTGCTTTCTGCTGTGCCATGGTATCAGGTGAGGTTTTTAGGCAAAATCAGCAATGGGTTTTCAGGGAATGCTCCGGGGCATTGGTGCCACAGCTGGCAGGTGAAAGCGGCGCTTGCGACGCCGCTTGTAGGGAGCCAGTCGATGGTGGTGATGCGGCTGCTGTTAGCAAAATCGGTGAAACCCGGATTGTGCCCGAACAGCATTACATGCTCTTTCTCGTCGGGGAGTGCTGAAATCACATCCCAGACGTCGTCAGGTGCACAGAGATAGAGTTGCTTGTTGATCAGGATATCTTTTTCAGGGATGCCCATGATGGAAGCCACAATGGCAGCAGTGTCGAGGGCGCGCACTGCATGGCTTGTTACGATGATATCCGGAGTCAGCGACAGTTGCATGAGCCGTTGTGCCACCAGGCGTGTGCGCCTGATACCCTTCGGCAACAATGGCCGCTCTGCGTCTGACAACCCCCGGTGCTCCCAGGATGACTTGCCATGACGAACCAGGGTGATTCGCTTCATCCGGTATTTCGCTTTTAGTAGGTTCTGTTAGTCAGCAAAAAGAGGCAGGTCATGCATCAGCTCGTTCACCTCTCCCTTTACACCAGCAATAACAACCTCATTGCCAATATTGGAGATCACCTTGTCTATCAAATCCACTACCACAGGCATCAAATCCTCTTTAACTCCGCGGGTGGTGATGGCAGGCGTTCCAACGCGCAACCCTGAAGTGGTGAATGGAGAGCGGCTGTCGAACGGCACCATATTCTTGTTGATGGTGATGTCGGCTTTAACCAGTTCGTTTTCAACCTGTTTTCCTGTAATATCCGGAAATTTACTGCGAAGGTCTATCAGCATGGAGTGATTGTCGGTACCACCTGAGATCACGTGGTAGCCTCTCTCCATAAACGCTTCTGCCATCACAGATGCATTTTTTATCACCTGTTTGATATACTTGAGGTACTTGTCAGTGAGTGCTTCGTGGAACGAGACTGCTTTGGCTGCGATCACATGCTCCAGTGGCCCGCCTTGCTGTCCGGGGAATACGGAGAAGTCAAGGTGAGCCGACATCATTTTGACAGCCCCTTTCGGTGTTTTGATACCCCACGGGTTTTCAAAGTCTTTGCCCATCATGATCAGTCCGCCGCGAGGGCCCCGCAAGGTTTTATGGGTGGTAGTGGTGATGATATGGCACCATGGCAACGGGTCGTTCAAAAAGCCTTTTGCAATCAGCCCGGCAGGATGTGCTATGTCAGCCATCAGCAGAGCACCCACTGAATCAGCTATGGCACGCATCCGCTCATAATCCCAGTCGCGCGAATAGGCCGAAGCACCCGCTACGATGAGCTTGGGCTTGTGTTGCTTTGCCAAAGACTCCATCTCGTCGTAATCAACAAGACCGGTCTCTTTTTTAACGTGATAATGCACTGCATTGTATGTAATACCACTCAGGTTTACGGGGGAACCATGCGACAGGTGCCCGCCATGCGACAGGTCGAGGCCGAGGAAAGTGTCGCCGGGTTTCATTACAGCAAAAAACACAGCGGCGTTGGCCTGTGCACCTGAATGGGGTTGCACGTTCGCATACTCGGCATTAAAAAGAGCCTTCGCACGGTCAATGGCCAACTGTTCCGTTTGGTCAACAATCTGACATCCACCGTAATAGCGCTTGCCCGGATACCCTTCGGCATATTTGTTCGTTAACACTGACCCCATCGCTTTCATCACCTGCTTGCTGACGAAATTCTCTGAAGCAATCAACTCAATCCCATCAAGCTGTCTGTCCAACTCCTGGTCAATTAAATCAAAAATCTGCTTGTCTTTTTTCATGATATCGCGTATTTTTCTGTTTGATATGTTTCTTATTCAGGCCACAAAGGTAATATTTTCGTCGCAGTCAATTGTGGTTTTTTTTTGATACTTTTGGCCGCATGAACGACGAACCCTTCAACAGATGACCCCATCCGACCCCCGCCTTACAGTTGAGTTTCAGCGCTTCGCTCTTGAGAATGGCACAACCCTTATCGTGACTCCGGTTAGTGACACCGCATTGGTTGCCGTGAATATGCTGTACCGCACCGGTGCCCGTGATGAAGACCCTGAGATGACCGGACTGGCACACCTGATGGAACACCTCATGTTCAGCGGCACCCCCCGGTACCCGGCTTATGATCTGCCCATCGCTTCAGTGGGTGGCGTTAACAACGCTTTCACAAACCAGGATTTCACCAACTACTATATCGTATTGCCCGCTGACCAGCTGACACTTGCGATTGATCTGGAGACAGACCGTATGGCAAATCTGGAGCTCACTGACAAGAGCGTGGCACTGCAGAAGGATGTTGTGGTGGAGGAGTTTCGGCAACGCTATTTGAATCAACCTTACGGTGACCTGTACCATATGCTGGCTGATGCTGCCTGGAAGAAACACCCTTACCGGTGGCCCACCATCGGCCTGAAACCGGAGCATATCCAACAGGCTACCACTAACCATGTGAAATCGTTTTACAGACAACACTACCACCCCGGAAACCTGATTGTCTCAGTTGCCGGCAATGTGAAACCAGATCAGGTGTATGAGCAGGTCAACAACATGCTGAAAGATGCCCCTCCTGCAACCGGAGGAGGTTCCACCTATCCGGCTGAGCCAACCAAAGGAAGAGCCGTGAAGGTGGAGGTGAAAAAGAGTGTGCCCGCCTCTTTCCTGGCCATCGCATTCCCTGTGCCTGAATCCTCACACCAACACTTCACAGGATTAGGTTTCCTGGCTGATATCCTCGGACAAGGTATCATCTCACGATTACACACCGCCCTGGTTCGTGAAAAAAAGGTCTTTACCCGTATCTCAGCTGGCCTTACCGGTACAAGGGATCCCGGCCTGTTTAATATCTCAGGATTGCTTCATGCAGAAACCAATAGCCATCAAGCTGTGGAAGCAGTGCAACAAGTGATTCAGGAATTTGCACAATCGGGTCCAACAAAAGATGAAATGCTTGCCGTGGTGAACGGGTTGATCACACAGACTCTATACAAAAGAACGCAGGTGATGAACCTTGCCCTGGAGCTGGCCGTGGCAGAATTTGAATCCCATGCAAACAGTGTGAATGAAATGATCAGCAAAGCATTAGAGGTGACCCCAAACCATCTTAAATGGTTGGCTGAGAGTTATCTGGATCCCGAAAACCGGATCGAAATTCACTACCTGAAAAGTTAATTATAAATTTTTTTTCACCCTCAGACACCCAAACGGCATTTTTTGGTGTCTATATAACGACTAGCGTAGCCATGGTTGTGCAAGACGAGAAAGAGATCATAGAAGGATGCAAGAAGGGCAGGAGAGAGGCTCAGAAGAAGCTATACGACCTCTACGCTGGCAAAATGCTCGCTCTTTGTTTTCGTTATTGTGACACGCTCGAAGAGGCGGAAGATGTGTTGCAGGAAGGGTTTATAAAGGTGTTTACATCCATCGGCCAGTGTAAAAAGCGGAGCCGGATTGAAGCCTGGATGCGAACCATCATGGTGAATACCGCACTGAACTACCTGCGCTCGATTGCCGGATTCAGATTTTCCGAAGAGCTGGAAGGGATGCCCGAGACGGTACAGCCATCCGTGATGCCTGACAACACCATGGAGGTTGATCACCTGATTGAAACCATCAAAGATCTCCCGATCGGGTACAGAACCGTGTTCAACCTCTATGAAGTGGAGGGTTACTCCCACGCTGAAATTGCAGAAATGCTCAACGTAAGTATCAACACATCCAAATCACAGCTTCGGAAAGCACGTCAACAACTACAGGAGCAATTAAAAGGATACAACAAGCCGTAAGGCACAATTGATATGGAAAAAGAGAACAACAACATGAATGGTATTAGAGAGAGGCTGAAAGATCACTCGATCACTCCCTCTGACCGGGTCTGGCAAGGGATAGAGGCGGCTGCTCCGGCACCTGTCACCCCTTCAGGAATCATCAGGCCATTTATCTACGGCGCTGCCGCGCTCCTGTTTGTCGCAGGGGTGTTTCTGCTTTATCGCTACACTACGATCACACAAGACGATCAGATGGAACAGGTAGAACTGCTTGTTCCTGCAGTACCTTCTGAAGAAGAGCATGCCGCTCAACCCACGAAGGAAGCCCCGGTAGCGAGCGATGATCACACCGATGAGCCCTCCAATGGCCACCTACAGCCTCAGCATACTGCCGATGCAACCACCGATGAGGTGCCCGGAACAGAGGGTGTGCGTGTTGCTGCCGAAACACATCAACCCAAACCTTCACGGCAACCTTCCTCCCAGGAAACCAGAACAGGAACAACCACTATCGGAGCTGCAGACCCCCCTTCTGAGGGTGTACCTGAGAGAGTCCCTCGACAACCTGTGGATGAGACCCCTCCCGTCACTCCACCACCAATACAGGACACTCCATCCGATCCTCCAGTTACTGACGACCCTGAAACACCGGAACCCCCTGCAGAAGAGGACCTCGTGCAGTGGGAAGTGCCCAATGCGTTTATGGCCAATTATGATGGCGTCAATGACTATTTCAAGCCTGTTATTCTGAACAATGCTGATATTACTGACTTCAGAATGCAGATATACACCAGGGAGGGCGTCCTTCTCTTTGAATCCACCCACCTTGACAATGGATGGGATGGTACCTACAACGGGATGCCTGTGCAGCCGCAGGTGTATATATGGGCCATCAGTTTCCGTGATATCGAGGGGAAGAGCTATGCCCGCCGCGGACATGTAACACTGTTAAGATAGTACAGCAATGAACACACAGAAAAACATATCAAATATGGCCGAGAGCTTACCGGAGGTGGTGCAACAAACCCTTCCCAACGGCTCACAGCTCTATTCGCTTAAGTCAGAAAGACAAGGGCTTACACGGATTGTCATCCGATTCGACAGTACACCGCTTTTTGCAAACCATACCACCGATGCGCAAATCCTGTTTCAATTGCTGAAGTCGGGCACAAAAGATAAGGAGCTGTTTCGCTTTGTTACATGTATGGAAGCCACCGGCATGATGCTCTCATGTTACAGCAATGCCGACAGCGGTGTCGTTGAGGCTGTGATCCTTGATGAACAACTGCCCAATGCATTACCTCTTCTCTTTGAGATGATCACCACCCCGGCATTGCCACAGGATGAGTTTGCCCGGATCCGGCAGATCGCCGTTGAGAACTGGCATATTGCCCGTCGGCAAACACACGTGGTGGCAAGGGAGCGCTTCATGGAAAGCATTTTTTCGAACCATCCGTACGGAAAGGTACCCACCATCGAACAGATTGAAGGGCTAACCCAAGCCACGGCAAGCACCTTTCATCAGAAGATGCTCAATGGCATCAGCCCCCTCTTTTTTGTCGCCTCCGCACAACCGAAAAAGGTTGTAGAAACCATTGGTCAAACCATGGCATTGTTTCCTGAACTGAAAGGTGAAACTACGCTACTCCCGGAAGCCTCAGACTGCACACCTATGCACCACGCCAACGGTCAACCCACTCATCTTGAAGTGCAAGATACCGTACAAAGCAGCATCAGAATGGGTCGGGTACTTTTTAACCAGACACATGATGACTACACTGTAGGGAAAGTCGCAACCACGATCCTGGGTGGATATTTTAGTTCACGGCTTATGGCCAACCTGCGTGAGGACAAAGGGTATACCTATGGAGTGGGTGCCGGGATCCACACTTTCGCCTCGTCCGGATACCTTTCCGTCTCAGCAGAAGTGGGAACGCAACACCTCGAAAATGCGCTGTCAGAAATCCATCAGGAGATCGAGAAATTGCGTAAGGAACCGGTTGATAGCGAAGAGCTGCATGTGGTAAAGCAATACCTCAGAGGCAATACCCTCAGAAGTATCGATGGCTCATTTACACAACTGAACCTTATCGCCTCACTGCAAAGGAAAGGGCTTGATGCAGGGTTTACCAGAAAGTACCTTCGTGTGATTGAGCAAATTACGCCACAAGACATACTCAACTTTGCCAAACAATGGCTCAACCCTGCGGAGATGGTGACCATCACGGCAGGTGCACAAAAAATGAACACAACAACAACATCTAAAAAACTGATAACATCATGAAAAAGATCTTTTTAGCCCTGTCATTTCTGCTGCTTTTCAGCACAGTACAGACGAAAGAAGCTCAAGCAAGCCACTACATGGGTGGGGAGATTACCTGGGAGTGTACTCCTCAGGGCAATTTTCGTTTTATTATGAAGGTATACCGCGAGTGTGCCGGAATTTCGTTCCCCAACCAGGTGAATCTTACGACAAACGTACCCGGTTTCGCTTCCATACAGATGCACCGGATCTCAATGAATGACATCTCACCGGTGTGTAGCTGTCCGGGTGGCCCGCACATCACCTGTGCCGGCACCCCTTTCGGGCAGGCGAATTCAAACACAGGAGCTGTTCAGGAGGATATATACACCACTGACCAGACTTTTCCCAATGGGGTCCCTCTTACCGGTGTGCCCCCGGCAACCGGATGGTGGTTCGGATATACTTCCTGCTGTCGTAACCCGTGTCATAATATTCAAAACACTTTTAGCTCTTCCTGGTTCCTCAGGGCGATTATGTACCCCTATCAGGGGACACCCGTGAACACCTGCTTTGATAACTCCCCCCGCTTTCTCGAGAGCCCTTCAACCGTTATCTGTACCGGGTACCCTTTTACTTACAACCACGTGGCCTTCGACGATGAGCTGGATTCACTTGTGTATGAATGGGCCCAACCTCTGAACAACAACATCAATACCCCGCTGGTCTCTTACTTCCCGGGATATACATGGAACTCTCCTCTGCCAGGCACCACACACAACCCCAACAATGTGCCTGCAACAATTAACTCCCAGACCGGCGAGATCTCCTTTACCTCCTATACCAACGGAGCATTTGTTACGGTGACCAAGGTAACGGCTTTCAAGTGTGGTATCAAGGTCGCTGAGATCTTTCGTGAGATGCAGGTGGTGCTGCTGAGTTGCGGGCTTAACAACCCACCCAATGTGACGCCACCGTTTCAGAATGCCTCAGGGCAGTTTACGCTCTATGCGGATACAGTTTATGCGGGGCAGAGTGTGAACTTCTCGATCTCTGCCACCAACTTCGAGTATTGCCCCAACACCACTCCGCCGGTGCCTCAGACCATCAGTCTTTATGCGGTGGGGTCTCAGTTCGGTACGCCTATTAATACGAACCCTTGTATCAACCCCCCTTGTGCTACTCTAACGCCCACCCCCACCTGGCAGGCTCCTCTTACCGGAACCTTCGGGGTGCAGACATCTTTCAACTGGCAAACGGGGTGTCAACACCTGGCCACCAACGTGGGGTGCGGGGCCACCTCAAATACCTATAACTTCCTGTTTAAGGTGATGGACAACTTCTGTCCTGCTCCGGGGATACGATTTGCCACGGTGACCATTGTGGTGCTCACCATGCCCACGCTGGATTCACCACCCATACACTGCCTGGAGGTGCTTCCCAATGGTGACGTGCTGCTTACATGGCCCG
>SKPS01000065.1 GCA_007119395.1 Lentimicrobiaceae bacterium | reverse complement strand
GTTTATTCCTTAACATGATTTAACGTCTCTGATATTCACTGCGATCTGTTTATTGCTGAAATTTGCCGCATTAATCCTTACCCATTATGCAAACCTTGTTTATCCTGCTGATTGTTTACGCAGCCGGTATCATTACCGGACTCGCTTTTATCTTTCGTAAGGCCGGCCAACCATATTGGGCTGCCCTGGTTCCGGTTTACAACCTCTATATTTGGTTGAAGGTCATTGATAAGCCCTTGTGGTGGTTCATCTTCCTTGCGATCCCATTTCTGAATCTCTTTATGTTGATGTTGATGTTGGTGGAGACCGCCAAGACGTTCAGGAAGTTTCGGATGGCTGAACAGGGTGCGGCGGTGCTGTTTTCGGTGGGTTATATCCCCTGGCTGGGCATTTCAGAGCAGGAGAGCTATACCCACCCCCGCGATTTGCCACCCTACAAAAAGAGCAAAGCAAGGGAGTGGGCTGACGCCATCATCTTTGCCGTTGTGGCAGCCCTGATTATCAGGGGCTTTCTTGTTGAAGCCTATACCATCCCCACCTCCTCTATGGAGGGATCACTGTTGGTGGGTGACTTCCTCTTTGTGAGTAAATATGCCTATGGCCCTAAGATGCCAAATACACCCCTCACGTTCCCCTTTACCCACAACAACATGCCGGTGATAGGGGGGAAGTCATACTCCGAAGCGATATCTCTGCCCTACTATCGGTTTAGGGGGCTGGGTAAGCCTAAGCTGAACGATGCCATGGTGTTCAATTACCCTTCCGGTGATACGGTGATTTTGGGTGAAGAGGCGCTGAACTATTATGTGGCCATTCTGCATGAAGAGATGCGTGCCGAGCAATTGTATGGCAGTGACTACAGACCGGGTATGGGCCGGGAGATGCTGCACAGAAGATATGGATCCCAAATCGTATCACGACCTGTCGATAAGCGCGACAACTACATCAAACGGTGTCTTGCCTTGCCGGGCGATACATTCGAAATCAGAAACCGACGCGTCTATGTCAATGGGAAACACATCCCCGATCCCCCTGATGTGCAATTCCGTTACCATGTGTATGTGGATGAACACGCTTACCTCCAGGAGCTGTTCCGCAGATACAATATTACCGATGTTGCACCCTTTCCACATGGGTTTATTATGCACACCTCACCCGCAGTGGCTGAAATCATCGGGTCGGGGAATATACCCGGTATCAGGATGGTGGAATCCCCTATGATCCCGCATGAACCCACCGTGTTCCCGCAAGATACCAACCACTTTCAATGGAGTATCGATCAGTTTGGTCCGTTGGTTATGCCCGCCGCAGGTATGACCATCCCATTGACCCCGGAGAACATTGCACTGTACCGCAGAGCCATCGAGGTGTATGAAAACAACACCCTGGAGGTGACAGACAACAAGGTGCTGATAAACGGAGAAGAGACCACCACCTATACGTTTGAAATGGATTACTACTGGTTGATGGGCGACAACAGGCATAACTCTCTTGACAGCCGTACCTGGGGTTATGTGCCTGAAGACCATGTGGTGGGGAAAGCTGTTTTTGTGTGGCTGTCACTTGACAAAAACAGAGGTTGGTTCGATGGCAAGATCAGGTGGAACAAACTGTTTCGCAGGGTGCGATAGGAATCCATCAGCTTGGGTCACGAAGGTTAGTTGTGGGTGATCAGAAACTCTGTCCGGCGGTTTTGTGCCCTCCCCTCCTCGGTCGTGTTATCAGCAACCGGACGGGTCATACCAAAACCTTTCCAGGCCAGTCGATTGCTCCTGATGCCGTTGGCGGTGAGATAGTCGTACACAGCACGCGCCCGTTGGTTCGATAACTCCATGTTCATGGCTGCATCACCCACATTGTCTGTGTGCCCGTGTATTGAGACCCGCACCCTCGGGTGGTCTTTGAGAAACTCAATGAACTCATTCAAAATCACAACAGATCTGTCAGAAAGCTCCCATGAAGCAGTGGCAAAGTGAATGTCGTGTAACTGATATGATTGCCCGGCTTCCACCTTCTGTATGTCGAAATTGATCTCAACCGGCTTGTCAAAGGTGGCACTATCACGGTCAATATACCGGCTTTGGTAAATGTGATCAGGCTTCTTTACGGTTAACACAAAATCGCTGTCGAAAATAGCAATGGCAACGTATCGTGCGGTAATGGAGTCCACCTCCACTTCAATGGTTTCTTCGGTGAACACATTTTTCAGTTCAATTTTGGTATCGGGGATGGGCACATTGTATTCATCGGTAACTTCTCCTTTGATGAACAGCACCTTTTGAGGTCTGGCATCGGCATAGAGGTCGAAAGCATAGAGGTTGTAGGTTCTGCCATCACCGATTTTATTTGATGAGAAGTATCCGGTGTTGCCGTCGGTGCTGACGAAGAAGCTCAGGTCATCTGCTTCGGAGTTGATAGGGTATCCCAGGTTCACCGGCTTGGTCCACTTGCCATCCTCCATACGGGTGAAGAAGATATCGTATCCACCCAGTCCGCGGTGGCCGAAATGCACAGAGTCATGTTGGTCAATCCTGTCTGATGACGAGAAGTAAAGTGTTTGGCTGTCGGTATGGATAAAGGGTGTTTTTTCGTGTCCGGGAGTATTCACAGCAGGTCCCAGGTTGTAAGGGGTTCCCCATGAGCCGTTATCGTTTCTGTGCACGGCGTAGATATCAGAGCCTCCGAAGCCGCCGGGCCTGTCAGATACAAAGTAGAGAGTACGCCCATCGGCGCTTACTGAGGGTTGCGACTCCCATGTGTCTTCGCGGTTGATGTCATCACCATCCAGCTTTTCCAATGGTGTCCATTGATCACCGATCAGCCGGGTGTGGTAAATGTCGCAGTTGTTATAAACATGACCTGAAGGGAGGGTGACGTTGTTGCAAATCGTCATAAAGACTTCATCATTGCGTGCAGTGATGGTGGCCCCGCCCTGGTTGCCCATGGTATTGAACGGAGGGGGCATCTTCTCGCCACGATCGAATTGACCGTTGGTTCTTCGTGCCATCTTAAACACCTCTACATATCTTGTCGACTGGTTAATGGCTCCACGCACCTGTGCCGGCTGCATCCTTCGCGTGAAGAGAACCAGCTCTCCATCCGGAGAGATGATGGCCAGGTACTCATCATCCGAAGTGGAGACCTCCATCACCTTATAAGGTTCAAACGGCACCTTGTTGCCCATGATCCGGTTGAGGAACTGTGCCTGATCCAGCAACTGCACCGCCACGTCGTAGTCACGGTCGCGCCGTATCCTTTCTAGATCACTCAGGAACTCCTCCAGCAGCGGGATAGCTGCTGCGTAATCCTCTCTTCCATAGGCAATACGGGCCAACATCAGATACACCTCGGCATTGTAGCCGGGACAGTGTTGTATGACCTGCCTCAGGTGTTGTTCCGCATCGTTCGCCCTGTACTGGTTATAGTAAATCCTCCCGATACGGTAGTGAACGTCGGCATAGTCAGGGTCATGCTCCAGGGCACGGTAAAACTGGTCTAGCGCCCGCGATGTATTCCTGTCGCGCAATGCTTTAATACCCCTTTCGTAACTCTGACGCGCCCGCCGGTTTTCACTCCCCCGACATTCTGAACCCTCTCCCGATTGTGCATATGAAAACATGGGGAGAGCAAAAACCAGCGCAAAAGCACATAGCAGGATCATTCGGTAAGTGTAAGCATACCTCACAGGAAAACCATTGTGTTGTTTGTTGCTGCAATATGTCAGGTGTGCTGATTTCATAGGTTCTGTTTGATGCGGGCGCTTCTGTTTCTTAGGATGAGATCTGCAAAAACGATGGCTGCCATGGCTTCCACCACAGGAACCGCACGTGGCACAACGCACACATCGTGTCTGCCACCGGTCAAGTCAATCACCCGTTTCTTTTTATCGTGTGTAATGGTTTCCTCTTTTCGTTTTACTGATGAGACCGGTTTGAATGCCACGCGGAAGCACACCGGATTGCCGGAAGCGATGCCACCAAGGGTTCCTCCCGCATGGTTGGTCGTGGTTACCACCGCCCCTTGCTCATCGGTGTTAAAAGGGTCGTTGTGTGCAGTGCCTCTCATGGTGGAGGCTTTGAAGCCACTGCCCATTTCAAAACCTTTTACTGCCGGTATACTCATCATCGCTTTGGCCAGTTCACTCTCCACCTTATCGAAAACGGGTTCTCCCAGCCCGGCTGGCACCCCGTTTACCACGCATGACACCAGCCCGCCCAGCGTGTCCTTTTCAATAAAAGCCGCTTCCAACTCGCTCATCATCGCCTTGGCCACATCCGAATCGGGGCACCGTAAGGTTGACGCTTCGACCTCAGCAGAGGTGTAGGGTCCGTACCCGTCCAACTGTATGTTTCCAATGCCGCTTACCCATCCCTGCACAGTGATGCCATAGTGGGCAAGCAACTGCCGTGCAATCGCTCCGGCCACAACACGTGCAGCGGTTTCACGGGCCGAGTACCGCCCGCCTCCACGGTGATCGAAATGGCCATACTTCATATGCCACCCATAGTCGCCATGGCTGGCACGGTATGCGTCACGCAGCTGATGGTATGCCCCCGGGTCGTGGGCTTTGTTCACAATCATGAAAGCAATGGGAGCCCCTGTCGTCTTCCCTTCGAAGATACCTGAAAGGATGCGGGGCTCATCCATCTCATGACGGGTGGTGCTGTGCAACTCACTGTTCGCCTTACGACGCCCCAGCTCATAACGAATCACCCCGGTGTCAAATGAAATGCCTGCAGGGCATCCATCCACTACCCCTCCAATGGCCAATCCGTGTGATTCACCAAAGGTTGTCACCCTGAAAACTGTACCTGTGGTGTTGCCAGCCATAACCGCTAATTTCTGATGACCAGCCTTTGGGGCTTCACCTCAGGTACCCCTTTGAGACTTACAATATATATACCTGAAGTTATCCCGGAGAGGTCCAGCGTATGTAAGGTCCGGCCATCGCCATACAGTGGATAGGTGCGCACCTGCCGTCCGGTCAGGTCTTGCAGCACAATCGTGCCCTCCCTGCTCCCCTCTTCAAAACGGACAATCAGAGTGTTGCCTGCCGGATTGGGATAAAGAGAGAAGTTGGAGGGGGGCACCTCATCCACACCCACCACAGAGGAGTAACTCACCTCCCACCCGGGATAGGTGTCTCCGTTGTTCGAGTAGAAGATCAGCATTGCCTGCCCATTGGGGGCTATGATGTCAGCGGGTATGCTGTGCCCTGTTAGTGTGGCCAGCAATGTAGTGGGTACCGTGGTGGGATCGTAAACCCTGAGGAAGTCCTTCCCGTCTTCAATCGAGAAATAGTTAAAAGAGAGCTTTACCGGGTTTTGGTGACCCGTTTGAATATGGAATCTGCAGTTGGTGTTGATGTTGTAATTAACCCCGGGCCCGCTTCCATCGTCAAAGGTTCCCGACCAACCATGAAAGGTTTGGATGCTCGAACAAAACGAGGGGCGATACCCTTCATAAGTGAGCATCCAGCCGGTTTCAGCAATGGTGCTGTTGGTTTCAAAATGGAGAAAAGCGGCACCACCCGTTGTGGTAATCGTTGGCGGAACAGAGTCAC
Organism: Lentimicrobiaceae bacterium; assembly: GCA_007119395.1. Classification (GTDB taxonomy): domain Bacteria; phylum Bacteroidota; class Bacteroidia; order Bacteroidales; family SKPS01; genus SKPS01. The sequence goes on along the minus strand of SKPS01000065.1, from coordinate 2,640 downwards.
CCGATAACACCGCCAGCAGAGGCGCTTGTTGGTTAATGCCGTCGTAGATATACAACACATCGTGTTGGCTTTCTGTATGGAACCTTCTGAAGGTGATGTCGATGTGGCTGACAGATCCTGTGGGTTCGATGCGCCAGCTGCAGTTGGCGTAGTGCTGGTATGACAATACGGGGCCACTGCCATCTTCAAGGCTGCCGGTCAGTGCGGTGAGCACCTGGGTGCCGGATGGGCTGCAGTAAGATGGGTACGATGCAGAAGGGGGTTTGAAGTTGATGATGGCTGCCTGCCCGGAGGTGAAATCGTGTGTGCCGGGATTCAGGTTGCCCATTATAAAGTAGCCATCGTACATGCCACCCCAACCCCAGTTGAAATGGAAGTGGTGGTTCCCCTGATACCCGTCAACGTTGAAAGCATGACCTCCACTGCCAAAGCCATGGTAATACATCGGGTGGCCAGCATCAAGGTTGCTCCGTATGAGGTTGACCCAGGCGAAATCGGAATAGCTGTTTTTGTAGGCAAGCGTGAGCGATTGATCGTAGTTAAACCTGGTTCTTAAGGCTTGGGCTGCCAACGTGCTTTGTGCACCCGAAGCATTTGGCCCGTAATTCATATTCACTGAAACACCGAGGTGGTAAAGGAGCTCGGCAATGGCATCATACCCTTTTGCCCAGGCCAGATCACCCATCTCATCCCATCGGAAGGTGGTGTTGCCATGGTTGGCCGAGAGGTGACCGTAGGTGTGATGGTAATATGTAGAGGTGCCTGTTCCGGTGTGGGGATACCTGTAATAATACATCACCTGCCCCATGGCCGTGGCCACACAGCCGGCCAGTGCCCTCCCACCCGGGCCGTCAGGATCTAACGGGCAGTAGTAGTTGTACCATGTGTTCTGGTTCCACCGGCACGTAAGCAAAGGACCTACATCAGAGGTCTCAGGTAAAGTCTCCGGCATAAAAACATCGTGATCCTGCCGGTAATGCATCCAAGCCTGCTCTACATCATACGTGCCACGCAATCCCTCTGAACGGATGTAGAGGATCTGATCTTTATACGACTGAATCCATTCAGAAAAAGCCGAAGGCGGATTCTCCCCGCACCAGTTGCCGTTTAATGAGTATCCCAGTATAGGATACACCTCGTCTTCAGCCGATATCAATATAAAACCCAGATCCGAAACATCGTATACATATATCAAAGGCTCCTCTTTAGCCATCATAGTAGAAACAAGAACCACATCGCCATCCATAGAGACAGCCCCTCTATGCTGCAACTCAAGAATGAAATGATCAGCCACAAGCCGCGCTTCAGACATAGGGACAACGGCCGCCCTGAGAACAGATAAAGAAAGAAGCAGCGTGGCTGTGATCACCACCAAACGCAGTGTGGAAAACATGCGGACTTTTAAATGCATGGTGTTATTCATAAAGTTTATATCTTGCAAAGATAACGATTTTTATGTTTCGATTGTTGAGGCCACTCCGCAGTTCTCTCCCTTTTTTTTATCTTCGTGGCGAAATCTTAACAAAGGTCATCCACCCGCAACAAAAGGTGTGATGTGCTCTGTTAAAAGCTATTATGAGAAAACCAATTGTATAATATGAGAAAGCTGATCATAAACATCAACGAGTTACTGGGGGTTATTGAAGACAACAAGCACAAGGTATCGGGCGCAATGATGGCATCGGTTGACCGCATTCCTGATGCGTGGTTGCTGATAGAGGGTGAGAGAATCAAAGACTATGGGGCCATGAAGATGTTGGATCCCGCGTTGCCGGAATCAAATGGCACTGAAGTGATCGATGCATCCGGCCGACTGGTCTTTCCCGCCTTTTGTGATGCACATACACACATGGTGTTTCCGGGTACCCGTGAGATAGAATACGTTGACAAAATCAAAGGGCTGAGTTATGAAGAGATCGCCCAACGTGGTGGTGGTATTCTTAATTCAGCACGACGGATGGCTGAAGTTTCTGAGGAGCAGTTGTTTGATGAAGCGCTGCCACGTCTGGACCTGATTCGGTCTTATGGAACCGGTGCTGTAGAGATCAAAAGTGGTTATGGATTAACCACCGAAACCGAGGTCAAGATGCTGCGGGTGATCAAAAGATTGAAAGAGTCGAATCCGTTGACCATCAAGTACACTTTTCTCGGAGCGCATGCTTTCCCGTTGGAGTATCGCAACAACCGGAAGGCTTACGTCGACAAGGTGATCCACGAGATGTTGCCCGCAGTTGCTGATGAGGGGTTGGCTGATTATGTTGATGTTTTCTGCGACAAAGGGTTTTTTAGTGTTGAGGATACAGAACGAATTCTGGAAGCCGCTGCCCGTTATCAGATGATTCCGAAAATACATGCCAACGAGCTCGACTTCTCCGGTGGCATTCAGGTGGGTGTCAGGTTTAACGCTTTGTCGGTGGATCATCTTGAGTATACCGGTGATGAAGAGATAGAGGTGTTGCTGAACAGTGAAACCATGCCGACACTGCTTCCCGGTGCCGCATTCTTTCTGGGGATGATAGATCCTCCGGTAAGGAAGATGATCGATCGGGGGTTGCCGGTGGCCATGGCGAGTGACTTCAACCCAGGTTCATCCCCATCAGGAAATATGCAGCTCATCTGGTCGATGGGTTGTATCAAGCT
>SKPS01000054.1 GCA_007119395.1 Lentimicrobiaceae bacterium | reverse complement strand
TCGACCAACTTGAAACGCTCCATGCCGGCAAAGAGCAGCCCATCCTGTTTTTTCTGATGGGCCGATACAATCGTTACAACAAGAACCCCCATCCAAACAACAGGGCATACATGGGTTTGATCAGGCAACTGAAGGGAACCTACCCCGTCGGGATCCATCCCTCTTACGAAACGTCTGACCATCCTGAAAGGCTACGGGAAGAGATACGACACTTCCTGTCTGTTACCGGGGAGCCAGTGGTGCGCAGCCGACAACATTTCCTGAGGTTCCGCCTTCCCGGCACATACCAGGAGCTTGTGGCCACAGGAATCACAGAGGAGTATTCCATGGGGTTCGCTGAACAACCCGGATTCAGAGCCGGCACCGCAATCCCCTTCCGTTTTTACGACCTGTCTGAAGAAAAAGAAACCCCAATGATGGTCTACCCGGTGACCATCATGGATGGCACCTTGCGCGACTACCTCAGGCTGGAGCCGGACGAAGCCCAATCACTGATCTCCAAACTGGCCCAAACAGTGAAAGAACACCACGGAGTATTCATCAGCCTCTGGCACAACGAAAGCCTTGACGCATCAGCCAGGTGGAAGGGATGGACCAACGTGTACAAACACCTTGTGCAATGCTGTACCCACTTCAATCAATCCCAAAACATCACACCATAATATTATCTGCTATCAACTGATATCACTATGGAAATACGCTATCTTAAACATCAGGAAATCAACAAAAAACGATGGGATGAGTGTGTGAAGAATGCCACCAACCCATTGATATACGGCTTCTCGTGGTATCTTGACCTGGTCTGCGATGACTGGGACGCCATGGTAGTTGGCAATTACGCTGCGGTACTCCCTTTGCCTTGGAAGAGGCGTTACGGCATCAGGTACCTCTACCAACCACCGTATGCACAACAACTGGGATTGTTCAGCTGCATCCCCATGTCGGCATCACTGGTTGACGAAGTATTGGAGGCCATTCCAAAAAGATTCTCGTTTGCCGAGATCTTTTTAAATACACCCGCCTTCCCTCAAGACAATGAAGTGAGGGCATTCAACAACTATATGCTGGATCTTTCACCGCGTTATGAGCTCCTCAGAGAGGGGTATTCAAACAACCTGAAAAGAAACCTGAAGCGTGGAGAGGAGTTAAAACTACAAGTGTCTGCACATGCTGATCTGGTGCAGATCACCAACATGTTCAAGGCCAACCGGGGAAAGGATCTTGAGAACAGGCATGACCCCAACTATTTTCGATTGCGGCGACTTTTCAACGAGGCGATCCACCGGGGTATGGGGATCCCTTATGGAACCTATAACCAAACCAATGAACTGATTGCAGGCGGGCTGTTTTTGTTTGATCACCACAGGATCATTTTTCTCTTCTCAGGTTTATCAGAGCAGGGGCGTGAAACAGGTGCCATGCCTGTGCTGATCGATCATGTGATCAAAGAGTTTGCGGGAAACCACCTCGTGCTCGATTTCGAAGGCTCTATGCAGCCGGGCCTTGCCAGGTTTTACGGATCCTTCGGAGCGACACCGGAACACTATTGGTTTTACCGGTTCAACAGACTCCCCTTCCCCTTGAAGCAACTGGTTGACAAGGTTAAAAAGTGAGCCTTGGGCAATCCTACTTCGGAGCTTTGTTGATCAGGTAAACGGCCAGTATGAAAAAGAGGGCATTGGGCACCCATGCGGCCACGCCGGGGTGGAGGTTACCATTGGTGGCAAAGGTCTCAGAAAACTTCATAAAGAGTATATAGATGAAGCTGGCCGACAGGCCCATGGCAATGTGCAGACCTATCCCTCCCCGCACTTTCCGGCTCGACAATGCCACGCCAATCAACGTAAGAATCACTGTTGCAAACGGATATGCCAAGCGTTGATGCTTTTCCACCTCATAAAAAATGATGTTTTCGGTGCCACGAATCCGACTCTCAGCAATAAAACGGCGCAACTGACGGAATCCCATGTGCCCTACATCGCGCACACGCGTTGACAGGTCGGCAGGACCCACCGCCAACACGGTATCCAGTGTGGAGCCCACCCTCAGGTGTTCTCCCTCCTCATCAAAGGTGCGCACAGCATACTGATCAAAATGCCACTTCGTCTCCAAAGAGTCCCATCGCAACACATCGGCGCTTACCACCTTGCGCAAACCAGTATCCCCCACCTCCGTAAGAATGGCCCGGTACCCAATGTCGGAAAAGGGGTCAAAGTGCTGAACCGAAATGTAGTTGCCCGGTGAGATCTGAAAGTGAATATGGCTCTCATGCCGGGGCCTGTGCTTCCCTAAATAGCGCATCTCGAAATCAAGTCGCACCTTGTTGGCAGTGGGTATCACAAAGTTACTTAAAGAGAAAGAGATGCCGGAAAGCAACAAAGCCGTCACCAGATAGGGTGCCAGCAACCTTCGAAAACTCACACCGGATGACAATATCGCAATGATCTCTGTGTTAAATGCAAGCCGGGAGGTGAAATAGATCACCGCTACAAACGTGATCAACCCGATAAACATATTGAGCAGAAAAGGGATGAAGTTGAAATAGTAGTCCACAATCACTGCCTGCAGAGGAGCGCTGTGTTCGATAAAGTCATCGATCTTCTCTGAGATATCAAAGATAATGATCACCAAAGTGAGCAACAGGTTCAGATAGAGGTATGTTGCAATAAATTTTCCGACGATATATTTGTCGATCAGTTTCATCAGAGTCGTTGTGTGATATTGGGTATCATTTTGTTTTTCCAGGAGGCGAAGTTTCCTGCAAGGATTTGCTCTCTGGCCTCATTCATCAGGGAGAGGTAGAAAGAGAGGTTGTGCATGGTTGCGATCATTGGCCCGGTCATTTCTCCTGCCACGAACAGGTGTCTGAGGAAGCTTTTGGAGCACTCTTTATCAACTCTCACCAGCCCATCCGGGTCTATTGGTGAATGGTCGTTGGCCCATTTTCTGTTTCTTATGTTGATGATTCCGTTTCGGGTAAAGAGCATTCCGTTTCGTGCGTTTCTCGTTGGCATCACACAGTCGAACATATCCACTCCCAGGGCGATGCATTCGAGCAGGTTGGCCGGTGTGCCAACACCCATCAGGTATCTGGGCTTGTCTGCGGGCAGGATTCCACACACCAGCTCTGTCATAGCATACATCTCTTCTGTTGGCTCTCCCACTGAGAGTCCACCAATGGCGTTGCCGTCACGGTTGGCGGAGGCGATGGTTTCCGCGCTCTCCTTTCTAAGATCGGGGTACACGCTACCCTGCACAATAGGGAACAGCGACTGTTCAACACCGTACAGCGGTTCACCGGCATCGAAGGCTCCGATGCACCGTTGCAGCCAACGGTGGGTCATCTCCATGGATGCACGCGCATACTCAGGCGTACATGGATAAGGAGTACACTCATCGAAGGCCATAATAATATCGGCCCCAATCTTACGCTGGATCTCTGTGACCGATTCGGGTGTAAAGAGGTGACGCGACCCGTCGATATGTGACCTGAACCACACTCCCTCTTCCGTGATTTTACGTTGCGCGGCCAATGAGTATACCTGGTAACCACCACTGTCTGTCAGGATCGGACGGCTCCAGCCGTTGAACCGATGCAAGCCACCAGCCTCTTGCAACACCTCCGTGCCGGGCCGAAGATATAAATGGTAGGTGTTGCCCAACATAATCTGTGCACTCAGCACCTCATAAAGATCGTGCATGTGAACACCCTTCACCATTCCCAATGTGCCTACCGGCATAAAAACCGGTGTCAGAATCTCTCCATGACCGGTAACCAACCTGCCTGCACGGGCCGATGACCCACTGTCCCTGCCTTCTGTTGTAAACTTCATCATATCGTTTAACTTCCGCAAAAGTAAACAATCGCCGGAACAATGCATCATGTTAAGTTATCAACATCCTGGTGCAGATAATCCCTTTCTGATTATTTTTGCGCATGGATTTTCTGAACCGAATACTGCTTGAGTGGGAGTTGGCCACACAAATACCCCCGGATATCTTTACCCTGTTATTATGGGTTCTCGCTGCATTGGTGCTTGTTCGCCTTATCATGTACTGGTCAACCTTCGCCAGGATCATCTTTTACAAGATCACCACACCCAGACTCATCGACCCCAAACCACCGGTGTCAGTTGTAATAGCAGCGCGCGACGAATACCTTAATCTGTATGAAAACCTGCCGGCCGTATTGGAGCAGGACTATCCTGACTTTGAAGTGATTGTGGTCAACAACGACTCTACGGATGACTCTGCCGTACTGCTGAGGAACTTTCAACAACAATACCCTCATCTGAAAGTGATCACACTGGAAAAGAACCTGAACTTCTTCAAAGGGAAGAAATTTCCACTGTCACTTGGCATCAGGGCTGCGAAAAACGACATCCTGATTTTTACCGATGCCGATTGCAAGCCGGCATCACCACAATGGCTCAACCACATGCAAAGTGGCTTCACCAATGACACCGGCATCGTGCTGGGAGTTGGACAGTACAACACCGGTCCCGGGCTGCTCAACCGGCTCATTAGGTTCGAAACCTTTATGATCGCCATCCAGTATCTGGGGCTTGCTCTGGCCGGCATCCCATATATGGGGGTTGGAAGAAACCTGGCTTATCGGAAATCTCTCTTCCTGAGAGAAAAAGGGTTTATCTCGCACTACAAAATCCCTTCCGGCGACGATGACCTGTTCGTAAACCGGGCGGCACCCAACACAACGGTCAACATCAGAATCCACCCCGATGCGCATACCTACTCACGACCCGCAAGCACCCTGAAAAGATACCTGATCCAAAAAAGGCGTCACCTCAGCACCGCCAAACACTATAAACCACTCCACAAAATATTGCTCGCTACATACAGCACCACCGCACTGCTTCTTTACTTGTTTCTGGCCATCAACCTGGCTTTGCAGCAATTTGTGCTCCTGTCATGCTTCCTGTTCGTCATCAACTGGTTAAATCAACTTTTTATCCTGAAAAAGACTGCACACAAACTCCGGATAAAAATTTTATATGTACTTTCGCCTTTGTTTGAGGTGATGCTGTTGATGCTTTACCTCGTTGTTTGGACAGCAAACCTTTTCAGTAAACCGGCGAAATGGAAGTAAACAAACATCTCACTGAAAAAGCGCAGCGCGATTACCATTTGGTGGTTAGGGCCAGAGAAAATGGTGACCAGCAAGCGTTTGCAGAGCTGATGAAGCTCTACCGTGACAATGTTTACTTTATGTTGCTGAAGATGACAAACCATCCTGTGGATGCTGAAGACCTTACGATAGAGGCTTTTGGCAAAGCGTTCCGTAACCTGAAAAACTATACACCCGATTTTGCTTTTTCAACATGGCTGTTCAAAATCGCCTCCAACAACTGCATCGACTTTATCCGCAGGAAGAAGAAAAGGACTTTGTCGATGGATCAGATGTACACCCATGATGACGGTACAGAGTCATCGTTTACGGTGCCTTCTGGCACGCCAGACCCTGAGGAGGAGTTGATCAGGCAACAGAAAGCTGAGCTGATGCGTGCTGTGGTTGACAAGCTGAAGCCGCACTACAGACGACTCGTGGTGCTGCGTTATTTTGACGAGCTCTCTTACGAAGAGCTGGCCGAAGAGCTTGACCTGCCTTTAGGAACCGTGAAAGCGCAGCTGTTCCGTGCACGGGAGTTGTTATATAACTTCTTGAAAAAGAGAAGCGATCAAATCTGATCATCCCTGCACCATCTCCACCTCGTTTTAACTACTGTCTTAACCCCCATTCAGATGTTTCTTCCGAAACCCTTTTGCCAGCAGTTGCTGCATCATTCTCTCGGGTAATAGTTTATTTAAATACCATGCGAGCCGCACTGAAAGGCCGGGTAGCACCAACCACTTTCCACGCATCATCTGATCCACAGCACGCATACCAACCACCTCCGGAGTCTGGGCCATCATCTTCCCCAGCTTACCTGCATAAACGATTCTGGCTTTCACTTCAGAATTGGTCAATACCGGTCCGGGGCACAGCAAACTCACATTGACCCCGGTGCCACGGAACTCTTCACGCAAAGCCCTGCTGAATGCGTAAATAAAGTATTTCGACGAGGCGTACACGGTCTTATAAGGTATGGGAAAAAACGAGGCAATGCTTCCCACATTGAGCACCCAGGCGGGTCCATTCCCCTGCATCTTGTCAAACATCACACGAGTAAGCCCCACTACATTGATCATGTTCACCTGCAATAACCCATGGTAAAAATTGCGGTCGAACTCACCGAAAGAGCCCAAATGACCAAAACCTGCATTGTTTACAAGCACCCTGACAGACACATCCAACTCCTCTACCCAGCGCAGGATGGTCAGGTCTGCACCATCCACACGCATGTCTACACCGAGCCCCTTCACGTCACAGCCATACTCTCCTTTTATTTCTGAAATCGCCTCCTCTATCTTCGCGTCGGGGAGTGCCACAATCAGCAGGTTAAACCCTCGTAAAGCCAAAGCATGGGCAATCGCTCGTCCGATCCCTTCGCTTCCGCCGGTTACCAAAGCATAGCTGCCATTGTTCTGAGTGTTATTCATAATGCGTAGTGTTCAATGATCTTCTCCACACCCACCTCAAAAGGTGTGGATTGGTAGCCCAACTCTTCCACTGCCTTTTGTGATGAAACCATCCAGTGATGATGGTATCGCTTCACCCATCCGGGCGAGATAGCCGGTTCAGTATTGCTGAGAAAAGCAACCCCTTTAAGCAGCGCCGAAGCCCCTAACATCAGGGGATAGGGCAATGGGTACAGAGTGTGTTGTTTTCCATATACAGCTCCCGCTCTTTGAAAGAGCTGGCGGTATGTCATGTCTTCACCCCCGAGGTGGTAGCACTCTTTATGCCGTCCGTGACGCATGGCGAGGATATGCCCTTTCACTACATCATGCACATAGGTGTAATTGCCGTAATGGTTTCCGGTGCCGGGCAAGACATGCCAACGCCCCTTTAGGTAATTCACAAGCATGCGGGTTACGGTATTGCTTTTACTCAAGGGGCCGGGCCCATACAAACGGGTGGGCCTAACGACAACAATTCGCATCCCTTCTGAAGGGAACTGTTGTATCATTTTCTCCATCAGGATTTTGCTCCCTTCGTACTGTGTAAAGCCATCTTCCTGGCTCGGGGCATCTTCCTGCAAAGGAACCTGGTTAAGAGAGGGGCCTGTGACGCCGGCGGTGGAACAAACCACCACACTTTCAACACCTGCCCGCTTGGCGGCATACAGCACACGACGCGTACCTTCTACGTTGATATGGTTATGGCGCCCCACATCACGATACCACACTCCGGTACATGCCGCCAGATGATACACCCCGGTGCAACCACGCATTGCCAAGTCGAGGGAAGAGGAGCTGTCTAAATCACCTTCAAAGATTCTGACACCGTCTTCTGCCGGCACCCGCGATATAGATTGAGGCCTGCTTAACACTTGCACCTCTTCTCCTGAAGCGGTCAATGCCTTCACCAATGCGGATCCTATGAAACCGGTGGCCCCGGTAACCATTACTGCCATAAACTCCTCCTTTGAACAGGTGATTGGATTTCAGTGTGATGACGCAGCGACATCAACTCGTTTGACCATGCCATGGAGAGGTGCACCAGAAAGGCAATCCAAAAGCTACCGGTGGTGAGAGAGACCAGGCACAACAAAATGCCAAGAGGAATTGAACCCACCGTCTCTCCGGCACCCTTTGGCAAGTGCACCAGTGAATAGAACAGGGTGTTAATGGCCACTACGAGCCAAACATCCATCGAACCAATCAGGCCAAACAACATAACTCCGCGGAAAAAGGCTTCGTATCCCAGCAGATAGAGCGCCCAGCACAACAGATCTACCACAAGCAAACGCCTGTCCCAAACCTTCTCACGCACTTCAGGGTACTGTTGACGATGGCGACCGCTGCGTGAAGTGAACACCGCAAGCAACCACGGAAGAGGTACCAGTATCAGCAACCAAAACCATGTTTCCGCAGTATGATAAAAGCCAAGCCATGAAAGAGAGATCACAGGTGACACAAGAGAAAGAAACAACAACGGAACAACACCCAACCATAACAATCCTCCCAATCTGGATGAGAGCACTTTCACCGATCCGGGCTGTAAACGAAGCGCTTTGAAGAGCCTGCCAACAACCACAGAATGATCTGCAAAAAAGAAAAAGAGGTAGCAGAGCAACCCGGAGAACATCACCACGATCACTTTCAGATGGTCAAGCAACACCTCTGTGTACAGGT
>SKPS01000221.1 GCA_007119395.1 Lentimicrobiaceae bacterium | reverse complement strand
GTCGACAAGGTGATTCACGAGATGTTGCCCGCAGTTGCTGATGAAGGGTTGGCTGATTATGTGGATGTTTTCTGCGACAAAGGGTTTTTTAGTGTTGAGGATACAGAACGAATTCTGGAAGCCGCAGCCCGTTATCAGATGATTCCGAAAATCCATGCCAACGAGCTCGACTTCTCCGGAGGCATTCAGGTGGGTGTGAAGTATAACGCTTTGTCGGTGGATCACCTGGAGTATACCGGTGATGAAGAGATAGAGGCATTGCTTAGCAGCGAAACCATGCCGACACTGCTTCCCGGTGCAGCGTTCTTTCTGGGGATGATAGATCCTCCGGTAAGGAAGATGATTGACCGGGGGTTACCGGTCGCCATGGCGAGTGACTTCAACCCGGGTTCATCCCCATCAGGAAATATGCAGCTCATCTGGTCGATGGGTTGTATCAAGCTCAGGATGATACCGGAAGAGGCGTTTAATGCCATCACCATCAATGGCGCATATGCCATGGGGATTTCAGACGAGCACGGCTCGGTAACCCGCGGTAAGCTGGCCAACCTGGTGATTACCCGTCAGGTTCCAAACATAGAATACATGCCGTACGCTTTTGGCGACAACAAAGTGGAGACAACGATTATCAGAGGAAATAAATAAAACCAGTATAAACATTAGAAGGAGGAAGAACATGAAGCAGATTATTGAGTGTGTACCCAATTTCAGTGAAGGGCGTGACATGTCCATCATTAAACAAATTACAGATCAGATAGAAACAGTTGAAGGGGTGAAGTTGCTCGACGTAGATCCAGGTGCGGCCACCAACCGTACGGTGGTAACCTTTGTCGGGGAGCCTGAGCCGGTGCTGGAGGCTGCCTTTCTGGCTGTTAAGAAAGCCAACGAGCTGATCGATATGAGCCGTCATACCGGTGAACACCCGAGGATGGGTGCCACAGATGTGTGTCCACTGGTTCCGATAGCAAATATCACCATGGAGGAGACAGTGACTTATGCCCGTCGGTTGGCAGAGCGCCTCGGTACTGAGCTGGACTTTCCGGTGTATTGCTATGAGAATGCCGCTTTCAATGAAGAGCGACGCAACCTGGCCAATATCAGGGCAGGGGAGTATGAGGCACTGCCAGAGAAGTTAAAAGATCCACGATGGAAGCCCGATTTTGGACCGGCAACCTTCAAACCCCGTGTGGGGGCTACCAATGTGGGAGCACGTGACTTCCTGGTGGCATTCAATGTAAACCTGAACACCACCTCTACGCGCAGAGCCAATTCAGTGGCTTTCGACGTGAGAGAGCGTGGCAGAGTGAAAAGGGAAGGTGATCCCATCGTCGGGAAAATCGTGAAGGATGAAAAAGGGGAACCGGTCTATATTCCCGGTACACTGAAAGCGGTGAAAGCCATCGGCTGGTACATAGAAGAGTATGGTATTGCCCAGATCTCCATGAACCTGACCAACATCAGCATCACCTCTGTACACAAGGCCTTTGACGAGGTGTGCAAAAGCGCCACTTCAAGAGGTTTACGTGTAACCGGTTCCGAACTGGTTGGATTGATTCCGAAAGAGGCTATGCTGGATGCCGGACGCTACTTTCTTGAAAAACAGCGCCGTTCCAAAGGTGTGTCTGAAGAGGAGCTGATCCGCATCGCCATCCGCAGCATGGGCCTCGATGAGCTGAAGCCTTTTAACCCCAAAGAGAAGATTATTGAATACCTTATTGAGGATGCGTCGAGTGCACCCCGTTTGGTGAGCATGGACCTGCGTGAATTTGCCGATGAAACAGCCAGTGAATCACCTGCTCCGGGCGGTGGATCCATCTCCGCCTATGCCGGCGTGCTGGGTGCCAGCCTCGCCACCATGGTAGCCAACCTGTCGTCACACAAAAGAGGTTGGGACGACCGCTGGGAAGAGTTCTCGCTGTGGGCAGAAAAAGGGCAGCAGATTAAAGATGAACTGCTGTTTTTGGTTGATGAAGATACCCGCGCCTTCAACCGGATCATGGATGCACTCAGTATACCCAAAGGTAATGCAGAAGAGAAAGCCGCAAGAAAGAGTGCAATGGATGAGGCCACCAAATATGCCATCGAAGTGCCTTTCAGGGTGATGAATACCTGCTTCGCCTCCTTTGAGGTGATCCGTGCTATGGCAGAACATGGAAACCCCAACTCTGTCTCCGATGCAGGTGTGGGCGCCCTCTGTGCAAGAACCGGCGTGCTGGGCTCGTGGCTCAATGTGAAAATCAATGCCGAAGGGTTTGAAGACAAAGCCTGGCTCGATAACATCATGCGTGAAGGGGAGTCGATCGCAGCAGAAGCAGTGAAAAAGGAGCATGAGATTCTTGCATTGGTTGAAAAAATCATCGCCGGGTAAATTCCCCTGCCAAACAACGGTGCCGGTCAATCTCTCTGAGTGACCGCACTGCACAGAAAAAGGTCAATCTGAACACCTCATGGTTCGGATTGACCTTTTTCTATTTCCGCAGCAAAATGTTTCTTATCTGTTGATGACGAGTTTAGTGGAGACAGACGATTGGGTTCCTGAGATTCTGACCAGGTAGAGTCCGGGCGAGTAGGAAGCGGTATTGAAGGTTTCAGAGAAGGTCTCTGCACCTTGCGGGAGGTCGATTTGCTGGAGTAGTTGCCCCTGCATCGAGAGGAGCTCTATGCGGAGTGCCCCCTGGGTGGGGTTTAGCCCGGTGATGGTCACCTCGTGGTTCGCCGGATTGGGGAACATCTTCAGCGACGATTCAATGGCGTACTGCTCCAACCCGATGGTCTCCACCACCGAGATGTCGTCCAGCGCCATGTCACTGGTGTAACCCGGCCCGATTAGTCCTCTGAACCTGAGATTGATAACTTGTCCGTTGAACTGATCCAATGGCACCAGTCTGTTTCTCCATGCGTTGCCCTGGTTGCCCATCAGCACAGGCATCTGATTTAAATGCCATACCCCGTCGGCCAGCACATCAAGCCGCAATGCACCCATGCTGTTACCCAACATATGGTAGTAAAACGAAAGCACGGGCAGGGTGGCATCGGTCAGGTCAATGCAAGGGCTTATCAACTCAGCGTTTTCACTGTAACAGTTGGTGGCTTCCAGGTAGAGATACTTGCCCATGGCTGTGCCCAAGGTGTTATCAGCAGATGGGCCTGTGAAGAAGGAAGGTGTGCCACCCCTGTTGGTGATCCAGTCGGTGACATCAAAGAGTTCGTTTTCGGCATTTAACCATCCATTGCCCAAAGCACATTCATCCAGTTCGCATCCATTGGTGGAGTTGCAGAGAGGGAAGCTTTCAAAGGTTTCAAGAAACGGGATCTGCAATGTTGGGAACGCAGCGACCCTGATGAGTTGGTACAACGTGTCGTTGAAAGGGAATTGGTCGTTCGGGGTGTTCACCCACACCGCAATGTTATAGTCATTGGCACCCGGCAACGGCAGAGGCACAGAGAAGGTGTGTTGGAGAGATTGACCGGGTTGAATCGTTTGCATGATAGTATCTGACGTTACAGGGCCTTGATTGGCTTTGTAGTTCACCGTGAAGTCGCTGACCGGTGCTGCTCCGTTGTTGTGTACGGTAACGGAAACGGGTACCGGTTGATTGTTGTGGCATGCCGACAAGATCATTGACTGTGGGCTGTGGATTGCATCCATTGCCATGTCATAGGTGAAAACACAATTGAATACACCAGGTTCTCTTTTGATGGCCACAGGTCTTCTGCTGAGCGCCTGGTCAGGGCCGTATGCTCTAACAGTGAACCACTCTTCGGTATGGAATGGGATTCCGTGCAGCACGATGTGCAGGTTTGTGGTGTAATCAATGGAGTCCATATAGAGAGCACCCAGTTTCATCACCTGGTAACCTGTAGCACCGGGGGCAGCGCTCCAAGAGAGTTGCATCGAGTCGGTGCAAACCCAATCCACTGTCAGGTTTTGCGGGATGTTCATAACGGTGAAGGGAGTTGTTGTATAACTCTCCGTGTCTCTCATAAGTCTGACCTGCACGTTGCCCGATGTTATGGCGGGTACCGACCAGTCGAAGTAGCGTATGTCGGCACCAATTCCAAAGCCGATGGTGTCCCATGTGGCCCCGTTGTCAGTTGTGTATTCAAGGTCGAATGGATCGTTGCCGGACAGTGCATCCCAGCGTATCACCTCAGTGGAGCCGGGAACGAGGGCAGCCCCTTCGTGTGGCCAGGTGACAGCAAACTCATCCTCCGTGATGAGCCAGTTGATAAAAAACTGTTGTGGCCCCATGGGCACCGCGGTGCCATGAACATGCATGTAGTAGGTGCCGGGCGTTGGATCAAACAGCGTGACTTGTTCAGCATTGTTGATAGAATCCCTTTTCCGTTGAGCCGGTTGGTTCAGGGCGGTGGCATTGGGAGTGTGATCCAGCACCCAGGGCAACCAGGTAGAGTCCGGACCGGTGACAACCAAATCCAGGTCGTTCACCAGCGCCCTTGATGCGTTCACAGCACCTTCAAAATCGGTCCAGTAAAGCATGATGCGTAGCTCCTTGGTCCCTGCCGGTACGTGAAGGGTATAGGTGATGGAGTCGTTCTGACTGATGTTGTCAGTGACCCACAGCGAGTCTTCTATGACCCTGAAAGCCCTCATGGCGTTGATCCTTCCATAGCCAAAACGGAAATCGGGGCCGGGGTTGCCAAGGTCTTCCGCAGTATTCATCAAAATCGACTTCATCAGCCCACCGTTTGGTGTCCCTCCATGGTGACGGTTGTAGGCATCGTACATAAGGGCCAGGGTGCCGGCTGCACCGGGGCAAGCCATAGAGGTGCCCGTTTTTATCGCGTAGGTGTTGTCAATACTCGTAGAGAAAACCTGACTGCCTAACGCGGCTACAGTGGGCTTTACACGCCCGTCGTGAGCCGGGCCACGACTGCTGCTGTTGGCTAAATTGTCAGTGTAGGTCACGTTGGCAACCGCTATCACATTCTTCCCCATCTTGTGGCCACCGGTGATGTTACCCCATCCACTGCCCGCTCCGTAGCCACAGTTCTGGGTGCCGTTGTTGCCTGCTGAAAAAACATGCACCAGCTCAGGCATCGTGCGCGACTGCTCATCCAGCATGGCAGCACGCGCTGTGTAACCCGCATTGCAACCATCACTGTATGAAGTGGAGGTGATTCGTATACCCAAAGTGTGATACTGATTGTATAAGCTGTCGAAACCGGGATAGTTGCTCGCACGGTACACCACCAAATCAGCCGCAGGGGCCATACCCATCGCACGCGGATTCAGGTTGCCCGCACCCAAAATGGTGCCAGCACAATGGTCTCCGTGGTCCTGACCGGTGTGGAATGTGAACTGATATGGAATCCTGTTGTGGAAATCAATGTGAGGGCCAATGAACCCGTCATCGTTGATCAGAACACGCACACCACTACCATCATAATCGTTGGGAAACGCACCGGGATGAAACGAACTGGTGGCACGATGCAAAGAGCGACCTCGGTTGTTATCGGGTTCAGCTGGATGATCGCAAGCCTCCACAAACTGAGTAAAAGGGAGGGTGACCAATGTGTACAGCTCCCCAACAGGTAACATCATATGCAATATCCTGCCATTGCCCGTGACCAGCGTGTGTTCCCAGCCCAATCCTTGCATATGATCCAAGGCCTGGGTATGCGAAACATCTGCAAATAGCGTTACCACTACCTCAATCAAACCTCCATAGATGCACCGATCGGGAATGTCCTGGGTGCGCAACGGAGAGGCCATACGCTCATCTGGTGACAAGTCGGTAACCGCAACAATGCCCATGTCTGAGAAAGCAGCTGGGTGCAAACTCTCAGGAATCGAAGCAATGTAGCCATTGACGGGCAAGTAACTTAAGAGCCTTATGCCTTTTGCCTCCAGCGCAGCCCGCTCTGAATCAGTTGGTATCGAGGCAAAACTCAGGACCTTGTAATACCGGCCATCGAAAACATTTTCTTGTGCAATCGAAAAACTTGATTGCCAAGAGCTAAAACTCATTTCCGGCACACGCTGCCCCGGTTGAAGCAGCAGCGGCCTGGGGGTTTGCCCATCGACCACAAAATAGAACATGCTGAATAACAACAGTATAGCCATGAACCTCGTAGAATCTTTTACCATGATGTGTTTGATTATTTTTTCCGCTGTGAAAGTAACAAAAAAAACTTTGGTATGTTATAAAACATATGTAATTTTGCACTCGCTCTGTTAACGCTGTGTTAACCGTGTTACAGGGAATAGGTTCTTTATCTTTCATATATCCGGAGAGGTGGGTGAGTGGCTTAAACCAACAGTTTGCTAAACTGTCGTATCCGAAAGGGTACCGGGGGTTCGAATCCCCCTCTCTCCGCCAACGCACAAAAGGGTCTGCATCAGCAGACCCTTTTTGCACTTCAGAAACCGATGCAAGCTTGCTTGCATTCGGTTTCTGAAGTGCAAAAAGCGGGTGAGCGAAGCGAACCCCTTTTGTGCGTTGAAGCCCCCCCGCCAAGGGATCACCGAAGGTAATCCCCTCGCTTGCTTGCATCGGTTTCTGAAATGCAAAAAGCGGGTGAGCGAAGCGAACCCCTTTTGTGCGTTGAAGACCCCCGCCAAGGGATCACCGAAGGTAATCCCCCCCATCTCCACCAACAAACATTATCGAAAAAAAAGCATTCAATTTGCATTTTGATTTACTCAACACTATATTTGCATCAAACTAACCCGCATCATGCATGCATCAAATAAAATGTGCGTTTATTGGTCTGCGAAAATCACAGTAATCTGCGTTAGGTATAACACGCGTTAGGGGCAGCCAAATGCCAACACCCATTTCACCGCGGATTACGCGGATTTACGCAGGTTTTTAGTGTAATATGCAGGTCGTTCTTTGTTAAAAAACAATTTAAACTAAAACCTATTATCATGGAAAACATTTCGGAATGGTTACCGGCACCCAGCGTGATCACAGAACTTATTATTGAACACGGTGGTAAGCTGTTGCTGGCATTGATCACCTTATTGGTTGGTTTATGGCTGATCAAACGATTAAGCAACATGCTGAAACGGTTGTTCTCTCTCAGAGGTTTCGACCAGGCACTGCAAAGTTTTCTGATCTCCTTCTTGTCGATCACGTTTAAGGTTCTGTTGATTATCAGTGTGGTATCGATGCTTGGAGTACAGATGACCTCATTCATCGCTTTGCTGGGTGCGGCCGGGCTTGCAGTGGGGATGGCATTGTCAGGCACACTGCAAAACTTCGCCGGTGGGGTGGTGTTGCTCATTTTAAAGCCGTTTAAAGCCGGCGACTTTATCGAATCAAGCGGTTTTATGGGGGTGGTGAGTGAAGTGGAGATCTTCCATACTGTATTGAAGACCCCGGACAACAAGACCGTGATCATGCCAAATTCTGTGTTGGTCAACAATACCTTAACCAACTTCACAAGAGAGAAGAACCGTCGTGTTGACTGGGTGATAGGCATCGATTACACCAGTGACATCGACCTTGCCCGCTCCATTGTGATAAGAATTCTACAGGCTGATGAGCGCGTTTTACAAGAGCCGGCACCCATGGTGGTGGTGAGCAATCTTGCCGATAGCTCGGTAGATTTGAGCGTGCGAGCCTGGACAGCTGTTGGTGACTATTGGGCTGTCTTTTGGGATGTGACGGAAAAGGTGAAGAAGGCCTTTGACCAGGAGGGTGTAATTATTCCATTCCCACAACACACAGTGCATCTCCAGCAAGAGAATGCCTGATCGTTGAGGGTAGCACCCACCAGCCGCGTTATCAGATAAGTAGGCGTCTAGAAAGAGAAAACCGAAGTCCTTTCCAGGTCTTTTGGTTTGATGGACATAACCGGGTATTTTGATCTCTTCAGCATCTCCTGTGCATTGGAGCTGATGAAGAAGTCGAACATGCCTGCTTCTGACTGGGTCATCACCAGAATCATGTCAATGTTCCCTTGTTGGTCAGCATACTCTAGAATGGCCGGCACAGCCGAACGGGCAGCCTTTTTGTTTTCGATCAACTCTCCGCTGCACTCGATGTTGGCATTCTGGATAAATTCAACCACTTGTCTCAGTACAATGGTGAGCCGGGTGTACATGGTATGATCGCCCGAGGAGGGTTGCACCGAAAGCACTTTTATGGATGCGTTGAACTTTTTTGCCAGCTCGATGGCATTGGTCACCTTTTGTCTGGTTTCCCGGGTGAGATCCAGGGGGAGCAGCAATGTGCGCAAATTGTGGCACGTTACTTTGTTGCTCACCGTCACAACCGGGCAGATCGCTGCTTTGGCCACTTTGGAAGCGTGACTGCCCACATAATGCTCCTCGGCCTTGTGTGAAACCTCTCCGCGAACACCCATTACCACCATCGCCGCATTGATCTCTTCTGCCTTCTCCAGGATGCGAAGGTATGGCTTCCCCTTCAATATCAAATACTCCGCGTTTTGACCACTGTGCTTGAGAGCACGCTTCTGCAATGCCTCCATCTTGCCATTGATCTCCTCCTCAGCCATCTGCTTCTGCTCAGGCGTGAAAAAGGAGAAGAAACCCCCATGCTCCTCAATCACATGTACTAACATTAAATCTTTACCCAGTGCCTTGGATAAACTATGTGCCTGACGCAACGCACGATCAGAAATCGCACTGAAGTCAACAGCAACCAATATTTTGCGTTTTTCGCTCATCTGTATTATATCGTTTATAGGATCATCTTACAACCCGCTATACTACATAAATGCAAAACAACGGATACTTGTTTATTTGTTTGCTTAAAAAATTGTTAATATTCCAATGTGTGTCCATTTTAACAATTTTTACATGGAAGTATAACATCAATGATGTATCTTTGGTGCCTGAACTGATGGATCGCATGACTTCAATTGACAACATCCAGGAAATAAAATCATTGATCAGCCTTCTCGATGATCCCGATGAAGAGATCATACGCCCTGTAATCAAAGAGATTATGGCCCGTGGCGCGGTCATCACCCCATGGCTTGAAGAGGCCTTGTCTCAATCAGATGACCCCCTGTTTAAAAAACGTGTGCAGCAACTTATCCGCGATCTTCACTTCGAAGCAATTAAAACCCGCCTTGAGAAATGGATGGCAATGGGGCAGGAAAACCTGCTGCTGGGTGCACTGATCATTGCACGATACCAATACCCCACCCTGAAAGAGGAGACCATCATACGCCACCTTGGTCATATCACACAGGATATATATCTGAGAATCAAAGAAGATCTGTCTCCGATGGAGAAGATTCAAATCGTTAACAGCGTGCTGTTCGACGACTACGAATTCTTCGGCAACAAACGTGACCACCTCTCACCCCCCTGCTACTACCTTAATATGGTATTCGATACCGGAAAAGGGAACCACCTCTCCCTGGGGATCGTTTACATTCTGGTCGCAAGAAGCCTCGGTATCCCCGTGGTGGGTGTAAACCTCCCTGAATACTTCTTCCTCGGTTACCAGGAGAACGATAAAATGCTGTTCTATATCAACCCCTTCTCAAAAGGGAATACCTTGTCGCAAAATGAACTCCTGTTCTTCCTGAAACTGGCCGAAGTGGATGTCTCCCAACAACGCATCGAACCCGCTGATAACAGAATCATCATCCAGCGCCTCATATCAGGTCTCATCCAAGCATACCTCAGAGTCAATAAACCCGAAAAAGCAGCAGACCTGAAAAAACTACTCGAAGTGGTGGGCCCCTGAAAAACCTAACCCGCTTCCGGCACAAAACACTCCTCACACCTCCCCCTGCGAACCCCCAATCCATCAGCTACTTCTCACAACACCAGCACACATTGATTAACGGGCCGATAAAAAAAACTGCCTCACCCACTTGTCGGTTCGAAAATTCTTCCGATCTTTGCACCCCGAATTTGATCAACCACAACAAAAACTGCTAGTGATGTCAAAAGTTTGCCAATTAACAGGAAAAAGCGTGATGACAGGTAACCACGTGTCTCACTCTAATCGTAAGACCAGGAGAAGATTCCTGCCCAATCTGCAGATGAAAAGATTTTATATCCCTGAAGAGGACCGGTATATCACCCTGAAAGTCTCTACACATGCCATCCGCATGGTGAATAAGAAAGGGATCAATACCATGCTCAAACAAGCATACGAAAAGGGGCTCCTCTCAAAGTAAACGCAGCCATACAGATTTTTTTACAAAGGCTTTTCACGCTACAGTGAAGAGTCTTTTTTTTGTGATACAATATTATTCTCATATATTTGTTTAGCCTTTGTTGTTCAGTAACCAAATGAAATATGCGTTTCAATGAGTAAAAAACCTTGCATTCCGTTACAAATGAAACGCGTTAGAAAAAACCAATAGCTGTTTCACCTCAGATTACGCGATTTTTTTTCAAGAGGATGTTGTTCTTTGATGATATGCGGCTTAGATTACGTAGTAAAACCAAAAAACTGAAATGATGAAACAATACTTAAGAAAACTTACTCATTTTGCCGGTGTGGCTGTTTTGTTTTTGATGATGCTCGTATGGTCTTGTACACCCACTATTTATTTCCCTAATTCCTTGAATGTTCCTATGCTGAGTGAGGAGGGTCAGCTGTCAGCCTCTGCTGCCATCACCGCCAACGGCTTCGATCCTCAGATGGCCTATGCCATAACTGATAACATCGGTATTATGGGAAACCTTCAGCTAGCCCCATCTTCTCTGGGCGATTACCCATCACACTACCTGGGTGAAGTGGGAGTGGGCTACTTTGTTGCCACCTCCTCCATATTTCGCTTTGAAGTGTTTGGCGGTGGCGGATATGGCTGGATCAATGAAAGAGTTTTTGATGATGAGTATCTGACACCCAACACCTCTATGTTGCGTTGGTTTATTCAACCTACCATGGGAATTGGTACAGATTATTTCGATTTTGGTTTCTCTGCACGATTTGTGGTTCCGGGGTTTTATGAACAAGGAAGTGCGGCGCTGTACACTTCGTTTTTTGAGCCTGCCATTACCATTAAAGCCGGGAAAGCGCCAGTCAAAGGGTTTTTCCAGGTGGGTTATGCCATACCGCTTGGAATGGGTCTGTTGATTGGATACCAGCCAACCATTGTTGCCCTGGGTCTTGAGCTTTCCCTGAGGAGAGAGGAACTGTCGAGGTGGACCCAAAGAACAAACGCGGCCCTGCAAGTGTTTTAAGAGTGACAGACGTGGTGGTGCTTATTCCTTTCAGCAGGTGCCAAACCATATTCCGGAAGGGATTGAAACCGGTTACTGGATTTGGCCAGGCCTGTCAGGCTGTGGAGTTATCAAACAATTGACTGGTGTGTACGTTATATATGCACATCAAGTCACAATACAACAGAAAGAATGGACATAGGTTCAGTATTACAGAAGGGTGAATTTACACGTGAGGAGCTGGTGTTTTTGCTGGGTGCTGACGCAACTGACCGGCAGTTGATATACAAGCGTGCTCTGGAGGTGAAGGAGCAGGTTGTGGGCAAGAAGGTCTATTTTCGCGGGTTGATAGAGTTCAGCAATGTGTGCGCAAAGAACTGCTTCTATTGTGGCATTCGCAGAGGCAATCAACGCGTTGACCGCTATTATCTCACCGAGCAGGAGGTGTTGGATGCTGCGATGTATGCTCACCGTGAACGCTTTGCCTCCCTGGTGATCCAGGGTGGTGAACGTACTGACCGGCAGCATGTGCGCACCATCACCTCTCTGTTACAGAAAATTCACCAGCAAACGGGTGGCGAAATGCACATCACTTTGTCGCTGGGAGAACAAAGCGAGGAAGTGTTCCGTGAGTGGTACGAGGCAGGGGCACACAGGTACCTGCTGCGCATTGAAGAGAGTGACCGTGAACTCTACCGGAATCTGCATCCGGAAGATCGTTTGCACGATTTCTCTGTGCGGATGGAGGCCCTTGATACCCTTAAACGAATTGGTTATCAGGTGGGAACAGGTGTAATGATCGGACTCCCGTTCCAAACACTGGAACACCTGGCAAATGACCTGCTGTTTTTTAAAGAGATCGATATTGATATGGCAGGAATGGGGCCTTATATCGAGCACGAAGAGACACCGTTGTGGGAGCATCGTGATGCGCTGATGCCCCGTGAAGAGCGGTTTAACCTGTCGATGAAAATGATCGCTTTGCTGCGCATCATGATGCCCGATATCAATATCGCTGCTACCACAGCTATGCAGGCCATCGACCCGATCGGCCGTGAAAAAGCCCTTAAAGTGGGCGCCAATGTGATCATGCCCAACCTCACACCGGTGCAATACCGTGAGGGGTATCTTTTGTATGACGACAAGCCGTGTGTGGACGAAGAGGCTGATGAGTGCAAAAACTGCCTCGAAGCGCGTATTAAACTGGCCGGTGACGAAATTGGGTATGGCGAATGGGGTGACTCACTCCACTACAAGAAAAGATCAGAGTCCTGACCTGCGCCTCAACACCCTTAACCACCGCCGCTTGATCATCTTTCGCCGAACCTTCCGCGTGAGCCTCACTGGAGTAGCATCCCACCCGGAAATCTTTGCGTTGGTGAAGAGCACCAGGTCAGGGAAAAACTCTTTGAAGTCATTGGCAAAATGTACATAATGCTTCTCCAGCTCCTCTACAGCATTTTCCAGACCGGGATTGTACCGTACCCTGCGTGAGATGCCCCGAAAACTTTTGGCCAGCGCCTCCATGTTTGCATACGCCATCAGCCAGTTGTCGATCATGATGTGCGGCAGCAGACTTTTGGTGCGCTGTGGCAACATCTGATAGTGCCTGAGCAGGGTAGCATAACACCGCTCGGTGAACTTCTCCAGGGGAACGTGATGGTAGTGGTGCCATTGTGAAGCCAGAAAGTGGTCGAAGTAGATGTCAACCACAATACCTGCATATTTATGAAAACGATGGTATAGTCTGTTACAGCTTCTGATAAACACCGGATGGTGGTCGGTGTAATGGTCAATGGCACGGTGCAGCATGATGCCATCTATCACGCTTTTAGGATAATGCTGTATTTTGTTCCCTTTGATATGATCAGCAATGAAGTTGCCAATCAGCAAGTCGCTGTTGTCGCCGGAGAGGTATGCATGTGCCAGAAGGTTCATAACTTGAAATTGTGATGCAAGATATTCAAAAATATATTCCTATTTTTGCGCTGCAAGGTAAAGATAATGTATACAAACGAATATTTTAATATCATATGCAGAAACTGATGTTATTGGGCGACGAAGCGATAGCCCAGGCAGCGATAGACGCCGGCATTTCCGGCATTTTTGCTTATCCGGGAACACCATCCACGGAGATTACAGAGTATGTACAGCAATCAAAAGAGGCAAAAGAGAAAGGGATACGTTCAGATTGGGCTGCGAACGAAAAAACGGCGATGGAGGCTTCTCTTGGGATGTCTTATGCCGGAAAGAGAAGCATGGTATGCATGAAGCATGTGGGTTTGAATGTAGCCGCCGATGCGTTTATCAATTCTGCCATCACCGGTGCCAACGGTGGCATGATCGTGGTAGCAGCCGATGACCCTTCGATGCACTCTTCGCAAAATGAGCAAGACTCCAGGTTCTATGCGAAATTCTCTTTTATTCCGGTGCTGGAGCCGTCAAGTCAGCAAGAGGCCTATGACATGGTGCACTACGGCTTCGACCTGTCTGAGAAATACAAAATCCCGGTGATGTTGCGTATCACTACCCGTCTGGCTCACTCCCGTTCAGGCGTAGTGCGTACAACCCCACGGCCACAAAATGAGATCAAGCTCCCCGAAAACCTGAGGCAGTTCGTGTTGTTGCCATCCATCGCACGGAAACAGTACCGCGAGTTGCTCGACAACCAGGTGTTCTTCGAAAAGGCTTCAGCCGAAGGTGGCTTCAATGCCTATATTGACGGCCCCGACAAAAGCATGGGTATCATTGCCTGTGGATTGGCTTTCAACTACCTTATGGAGAACTACCCGGACCGCACAGTGCCTTATCCGGTGTTGAAACTTGCGCAGTACCCCATGCCGGAAGATATGGTACGCAAACTGTACGATACATGCGATACGTTGCTGGTGCTCGAAGATGGATACCCCATTGTAGAGGAGATGATCAAAGGTTTCCTTAACCTTGGCAAACAGGTGAAAGGGCGGCTCGACGGCACCGTTCCCCGTACCGGAGAACTCAACCCCAATATTGTGGCAGCCAGCCTCGGTATGGAAAACACCACAGGGATGCCTGTTCCTGATCTGGTGGCCGGCAGACCCCCAAGCCTCTGTAATGGATGCCCCCATATCGACTCATTCAACGCCATGAATGAAGCCCTCGAAAAATGGGCCAAAGGGCGGGTCTTCTCCGATATCGGTTGCTATACACTCGGTGCGTTTAAACCCTACGAAGCCATTAACACCTGCGTTGACATGGGCGCATCGGTCACCATGGCAAAAGGTGCCGCTGATGCAGGCCTCCACCCGGCCGTAGCCGTAATCGGTGACTCAACTTTCACCCACTCAGGGATCACAGGACTCCTCGATTGCGTGAATGACAATACACCCGTTACCATCATCATTCTCGACAACGCCACCACGGCCATGACCGGCGGGCAAAAATCATCCGCACTCAACCGTATCGAAGAGATATGCCAGGGTGTGGGAGTACACCCCGACCACATCCGGGTGCTGAAACCCCTCAGAAAACACCACGAAGCGAATGAGCAGGTGTGTAAAGAAGAGTTCGAATACAAGGGCGTTTCTGTGATTATCCCCAGAAGAGAGTGTATTCAAACCCTCAACAAAAGGATGCGGCAGAAGTTTGCCGAAAAGAAAAAGAACGAGAAAAAATAGGCGTTGTTACAGATTGGTTCGAAGAAACGTAAAAACAGAGAAAAGATGAAAAAAGACATAATACTGGCCGGAGTAGGCGGACAAGGGATTCTTTCAATTGCAGCCACCATTGGCATGGCGGCAGTCGATCATGGGTTGTATCTGAAGCAGGCTGAAGTACACGGGATGAGCCAGCGGGGTGGTGATGTGCAGTCACACCTCCGGATCTCCGATAAAGAGGTGGCTTCAGACCTCATCCCCCAGGGAAGAGCTGACATGATCCTCTCGGTAGAACCGATGGAGTCATTAAGGTACCTGCCTTACCTGTCACCCGAAGGGTGGCTGATCACCAACGCAAAACCGTTTATCAACATTCCGGAATACCCCGATGTTGAAGTGATCCTGAGTGAGATCAGAAAGGTAAAGAACCATATCGTGATCGATGCCGATACCATTGCCAAGGAGATGGGGAGTGTGAAAGCAGCCAATATGGTGATGCTTGGTGCCGCTGCTCCGTTTCTGGAGATGGACTATAGCTGGCTGGAACAGTCGGTTCGTAACCTGTTCGGTCGGAAAGGAGAGGAGGTGGTCTCCTTCAACCTGGATGCCCTCAAGGCCGGACTTGAAGCCGGTGAGAAATACAGGAAAGCCTGATCCCATTCCATCCCACCCGCCTCAGGGTGTTGTTTGGATTTCATTGACAGTGCGTACAAAAGATCGGTTGCCTTGACGAAAGGGTAACCGATCTATAGTATTTTCCGGAGAGTCTCCGCTGCCTGGTCGATCTCTTCATCTGTTATGGTAAGCGGAGGAGCGATGCGGAAAGCGTTGTCGCAAAAGAGGAACCAGTCAGACAGAATGCCGTGCTGCAACGCCCTGACGATAAACTGCTGGATGTTGCGATCGGCTTTCAGCTCCACGGCCATCATCAGTCCGTGCTGTCTGATCTGTACAATGGCGGGGTGATCATTGAGCCGGTGTGCGAACCTTTCCCCTTTTCTGTTCACCTCTTCCAGGAAGCCATCCTGCGCAATAACCTCCAGGGATGCTTTGGCCGCAGCCGCTGCCACGGGATGGCCACCGAAGGTGGTGATATGCCCCAACGCAGGGCTCTGTTTCAATACGGCCATCAGATCCTGTGATGCAACAAACGCGCCGATAGGCATCCCTCCGCCCATCCCTTTTGCAAAGGTGATGATGTCGGGTACAATGCCATAGTGTTCAAAAGCAAACATTTTCCCGGTTCGACCAAAGCCTGTCTGCACCTCATCGAAAATCAGTACGGCACCCGTTTCAAGGCACCTGATGCTAAGGTCTCTTAAAAATTCCGGTGTGGCTGCCACTACACCTGCTTCTCCCTGTATCACCTCCACCATCACCGCGGCTGTGGTCCGGTCGATGCGGGTTAACGCTTCCCGGTTGTTGAAGGGGAGGCGAACCACATCAGGCAACAGCGGGCCATAACCCTGCTTGTAATAGTCGCCACCTATCACACTCAGGCAGCCATGCGTGCTGCCATGGTAGGCGTTGTCGAAAGAGACAATGCCGCTTCGGCCGGTGTGTTTTCTGGCCAGCTTGAGCGCCCCTTCGTTGGCCTCGCTGCCCGAGTTCACCAGGTAGATGCTACGTAACGGATCGGGTAGGAGGGAGGCCAGCTTTTCTGCCAGCAACACCTGTGGCGACAACACCACTTCACCATATACCATAATATGCATATAGCGGTTGATCTGCTCCTGAACCGCCGCAACCACCGCAGGGTGCCGGTGACCAACGTTGTTGACCGCAATGCCGGAAATCAGGTCCGTGATTCGGTCGCCGTCGGGTGTATACAAATAGAGCCCTTCGGCACGCTCCACCTCAAAAGCAGGTGGTGCATCAGATGTTTGTGCCAGGTAACGAAAGAATAACTCTTTTTTATTGATCATCAGATATTGGGGTTTATAAAAACGGCCAGCCATACAGCGGGTGACGAGGTGAAGGTTACACGGTGCCTGCGCCCTGCCGCTATCATCAAATGGTCCCCTCCCTGCAACCGGCAACAGGTGCCATCGTCGAAGGTGATCTCAGCCTCACCCTTCACCAGCAAAACCCACTCGTCGTCTGCCTGGTCATACCACTCCCCGGGAGGAGTCACATGCCCGTGCGAAACAATCCGCTCAACAACCACACCCTCACGCCTCATCAGAACATCTGTTAACTCCCCTTGTGCGGATAATTCCAAAGAACTAGCCGGAATGCTGAAAAGATTCCCGTCAGGAGATCTCTGTTTTGTCATGACAAAATTAAATGATTAGCCTGTATTACTTACGCAAGTGAAACTGTTGAACCTTTTGTTACAAGACCCCTTTTCCCTGCCGCAGAATTTCGATTTCAGGCCCGGTGCAATCAACCACCGTCGTCACCTCGTTGTCGCCATAACCACCATTGATCACCAGGTCAACCTCATGTTGGTATTTCTCATGGATCAGTTCCGGATCGGTGGTGTATTCAACAATGTCATCGTCGTCGTGAACGGAGGTGGAGAGCATTGGGTGGCCGAGATGGTGTACCAGCTCGCGGGCTATGTTGTTGTCGGGGATTCTGATGCCAATGGTCTTTCTGTTGCTGAGCACCAGTTTCGGAATCTTGTTGTTGGCTTCGAGGATAAAGGTGAAGGGCCCGGGGGTCACCCTGCGTATCATTTTAAACACCGGGTTGCTGATGGGGCGGGTATAGAGCGCGAGGTCTGACAGGTCATGAAACACAAAAGAAAACCGGGCTTTGTTGGCTTTCATGCCCCGCAGGCGGGCCAAACGTTCTATGGCTTTGGGTTTCAAAAGGCTGCATCCAATGGCATAGACAGAATCAGTAGGGTATACCACCAGACCGCCATCCGCCAGTATCTGCACTGCGGTCTCGATCTGCCTGAGAGAGGGGGTGTCGGGGTGAATCCTGATCATCATAATATAAAGCATAAAAAAAACGGGCAAGCTACTTACATCGCACCGCTACAACCGTCTACCCTTGCTTCCTTCCGGACCTGGGGGAGTTCAACAGGAGCTGGTCGTATAAGACTTACCCGCGTGCAAATATACACCTCTTTTCTGAAAAATTGCACCTGCATCGCAAAAACTGACAAAAAAAACTGTAGGTTTGCATAAAAATCAGCGGCAGGGTGTGTTGAATTTTCTGTTTTGTTGGATGAGCAGCTGGATAATCAGGCAGATAGGCACACTCGATGGTTGTTGAAGAATAAATGAGTAGAATCAATACAGACCAAGATGGACATCAGTGTAGTGATACCGTTGTTGAATGAGGAGGAGTCGTTGCCGGAGTTAAGTGAATGGATTGAACGGGTGATGCAGGAGCATAATTTCAGTTACGAGGTGCTTTTTATTGATGATGGGAGTACAGACGGTTCGTGGGGAGTGATCCAACGGTTACGGAATGCGAATCCACATATCAAAGGGATACGTTTTCAGCGCAATTTTGGTAAGAGTGCGGCTTTGCAGGTGGGGTTCCAGCAAGTGAAAGGCGATGTGGTGATCACGATGGATGCAGACCTTCAAGACAGTCCTGACGAGATACCCGATTTGTATCGTATGGTCACTGAGGATGGGTATGATTTGGTGAGCGGGTGGAAGAAGAAGCGGTATGATCCCCTTTCAAAGACATTGCCCACCCGTTTGTACAACTGGGCCACCCGCCGTATGTCAGGCATCCACCTCCACGATTTTAATTGTGGTTTGAAAGCATACAGAAGAGTGGTGGTGCAAAGCATTGATATATGGGGTGATATGCACAGATATATCCCTGTGATTGCCAAATGGGCCGGGTTTGGTAACATTGGTGAAAAGGTGGTGCAACACCGTGCACGTCAATACGGTGTGACCAAATTTGGTCTGAGCCGATTTATCCGTGGGCCCCTTGACCTGCTAACCATCTCGTTTGTCGGACGGTTTCGGAAGCGCCCCATGCACCTCTTTGGGATCTGGGGTACCGCGATTTTTATTATCGGGTTTCTGATCGCAGCCTATCTCGCCTATGCAAAAATCTTCCATGAGGTGTTCCGCATGACCGACCGCCCCATCTTCTACCTGGCCATGTTGTGCATGGTGCTCGGTACACAGTTGTTCCTCACCGGATTTATCGCTGAACTGGTGTCACGCTCTGCCCCCGATAGAAACCAATACAACGTTTCTGAAACACTTGGATTGAATGACTGAGACACGTAGCAACAAAAGGCGGGTGGTGATACTGGGAAGTGCCTGGCCACTCCGCGGTGGATTGGCAGCATACAACGAGCGGTTGGCAAGAGAGTTTCTGAACCAAGGGTATGAAGTGGTCATTTTTGGCTTCAGCTTGCAATACCCCTCGATACTCTTCCCCGGGAAAACGCAATACTCTACCATGCCACGCCCCGAAGGGCTCGAGATCAAGGCAAGGGTTAACTCCGTGAATCCGTTGAACTGGTTCCGCACCGCCAGAGAAATCCGAAAACTAAACCCGGATCTGCTGATTATCAAGTACTGGCTCCCCTTCATGGCACCGTGCCTGGGAACCATCGCCGGCCTGGTGAAAAGAGGCAGAAAAACACGTGTGGTATCTGTGGTTGACAATATGATACCCCACGAGAAAAGACCGGGCGATCACCTGCTGTCAAAATACTTCGTCCGCCGTGTGCATGGATTTGTGGCCATGTCAGAATCAGTTTTGCACGATATCGCTCTGTTCGATCACCAAAAACCCAGGGTGTTGTGTATGCACCCCCTCTATGACCACTTCGGAGAACCCACGCCAAAACATACAGCCCGGGAAAACCTCGGCCTGAAAGCCGAAGGGCGATATATCCTTTTCTTCGGACTTATCAGGGATTACAAAGGGTTGGATGTGCTGTTACATGCTATGGCTGATCCACGACTGAAAGAGAGCGGTGTGAAGCTGCTGGTGGCCGGAGAGTTCTATTCCGACCCGGCTCCCTATCACCAACTCATCAAAGAAAAAGACCTGTCAGACAGGGTGGTGCTACACGATGGCTTTATCCCCGACAACGAAGTGGCGAACTACTTTAACGCTTGCGATTTGGTGGTGCAACCCTATAAATCGGCAACACAAAGTGGTGTAACCCAGATTGCTTACCATTTTAACAAACCGATGGTGGTTACCAATGTTGGAGGGTTGCCCGAAATGGTGCCCGACGGAATAGCCGGTTACGTGGTTGAACCTGACCCCTTGGCTGTTGCCGGGGCTGTTAACGATTTCTATGCATCCGACAGAGAAGAGGAGCTGATCAAAGGGGTAGAGAAAGAAAAAGAGAAGTACGCATGGAGCCATCTGACAGATGCCATCATGTCAGTTGGAAATATTGAAGAGTGATACCATTATAGAATACAGGCTATCTGATCTCCATCGACATCATCAGCCGGTCTGCAATATATCCTGTAAGCTGATCACCTATCTTAAGGGGTCCCACTCCTGACGGCGTTCCCGTAAACAGCAGATCCCCAAGTCTCAGTGTCATATATTGAGATACATGCGCAATCAAATCCTCCACCGGGTAGATCATGTGGGATGTGTTGCCCTCCTGAACCACACGGTTGTTGATCTCCAAACGAAAAGGGAGGTTCCCGATATCAAGCCCTTCGTCCTTCAGATTGATAAACCGGCTTACAGGGGCTGCATGCTCAAAGGCTTTGGATATCTCCCATGGCCAGCCATTCTTTTTGCACTTCTCTTGTAAGTCGCGGGCTGTCAGGTCAATACCAAAGGCTACCTCCTCGAAGTACCGGTGGGCAAACTCTGGCGATATATGCTTTCCCAACTTGCTGATTTTAAGCACAATTTCGGCTTCGTAATGGAGTGATTGTGTGAACTCAGGGTAATAGAACGGTCTGTTGTTCAGCAACAGACTGCTGTCAGGTTTCAGAAAAAACAGCGGTGCCGTGGTGGGCTTCGACTTCATCTCTTCAACATGTGCAGGGTAGTTTTGCCCTATACAGATGATTTTCATGATGACCTGTGATGGTTTTGTGGTTTGCTTTGGTTGAAGCCACGCAACTTGATGGCCGTGATCACCTTTTTGGTGCTGAGGGGAAAGTTGCCTTGCATCATCCAGTCATAGTAAGAGGGCTCATTGCTGAACACCTCCTCTACAGGTTTCCCCCTGTGCTTGCCGAAGTTAAACACCTCCTGCCCCTCCTTGTTCAGGCCGATATGCCCCACCAGATCAGCTTTCGGGTGCATCACGCTGAAGTCTGCGAGCGACTCCATCTTGTTCACCACCGGTTTCGAGACCTTGCCCGATGGATCGGTGTATTCTGTTTCAGCATAACGGGATAGCTGTGCCCTGAGCACATCCAGGGTGGCGCGTGTATCTGCCTCTGCATCATGCGCATTGGTGAGCTCCTGGTTGCAATAGAACTTGTACGCTGCCTTCAAAGTGCGCTGCTCCATCTTGTGGAAGATGTTCTGCACATCAATCAGGTGACGGTTTTTTAAGTCGAAATCCACTTCAGCACGCAGAAACTCCTCCACCAGCAAAGGCACATCAAACTTGTTTGAGTTATAACCTGCCAGATCACTGTTCCCGATAAAGGCCGCAATCTCACCGGCCAACTCCTTAAAGGTGGGCTTCCCTTTCACATCTTCATCACTGATTCCGTGAATGGCGGTTGATTCGTGAGGGATGGGAATGGTTGGATTGATCAAATAGTTGCGCACTGTCTCCTGGTTGTCAGGGGTGATCTTGATCAGGCAGATCTGTACAATTCTGTCAGATCCCACATGTACTCCGGTTGTTTCCAGATCGAACACAACCAATGGGCGGGTAAGGTGTAATTCCATACCGGCAAAAGTATCATTATTTCATCAGGCAGCAAACCCCTTTGTCAGAAAAAGGTTTTGATCAGGCGGTTCTGCCGGTATCGAAGTTTTCGAGGTGTTGTGTCACCCTTTGGAGGAATTGACCACCCAGTCCACCATCCACTACGCGGTGGTCATAGGTGAGTGCGAGGATCATTTTGTGTCTGATGGCAATGGTATCACCCTCGGGGGTCTCCACCACAGCGGGCATTTTCCGGATGGTACCTGCTGCGAGGATGGCCACCTGGGGTTGGTTGATGATGGGCGTTCCGGTGATGCTTCCGAAGGCACCGAGGTTGGTGATGGTGAAAGTGCCCCCCTGGATCTCGTCAGGGGCCAGCTTGTTGTGACGTGCCCTGTTGGCGAGGTCATTCACAGCCGTTGCCAAACCCGCAAGGTTCTGCTTGTCGGCATCTTTGACCACTGGAACGATCAGGTTTCCACCAGGCAACAACGTAGCCATACCTATGTTTACCCGACTGCGAAGGATCAGCTTGTAGCCGTCAACAGAGGCGTTGACACCCGGGAACTCCCTGATGGCCCGGGCAGCAGCCTCGATCAAGATAGGGGTGAAGGTGAGTTTGGCTCCCTCTCTGCGGGCAAACTGCTCCTTGACCCCATCCCGCCACCTGACCACACGGGTCATATCTACTTCAATGAAAGAGGTAACGTGCGGAGAGACCTGTTTCGACATCACCATGTGGTCGGCAATCAGACGACGCATCCTGTCCATCTCCACAATGGTGTCATCACCACCGGGCACCACGGTGGGAGGCACCGGAGCCGGTTTCACCGCAGATGCATGCCCCTGACCCAGAGTCGGAGCATCTCCCTGTTGACGATTCTCCAGGTAGGCAGTGAGGTCGCGTTTGGTTAATCGCCCCCCCTGTCCGGTACCCACGATGTTTCGCAGTTCATCACCGGTGATCTTCTCTTTGTTAATGATGCTCCGCACCAATGGTGTCAGCACCAGCTCAGAAGCAACATCCAATTCGGTTTCTCCCTCCGTGACTTCCGGGGGATTATGAGCATCATCTGCCTGAGGTGCTGAAACGGCATCCGTTGCGGCAGCAAGGTCGTCAGGCTGTGGTGTGTCCCGGGACGGTTCGGTGGCGACATCCCCGGCGGCATCGGTCTTCAGGATGGCGATCACAGCACCCACGGCAACAACATCACCCTCTGAGAAAAGGCATTCAGACAAAACACCCGATACTGGTGCCGTAATCTCAGAGTCAACCTTGTCGGTGGCAATCTCCACCACCGGATCATCCTCCTCAACCGTCTCACCTACACCCTTTAACCACCTGTTGATGGTCGCTTCTATAATCCCTTCACCCATCTTCGGGAGCACTATCTCATATCTAGCCATCTCGATCGCTTTGTTGTTGTTGTTAATCTTAACAATGGGATGGCCGCTTTGTTGTGCCAAAGAGACACCCCTTTCGTTTCAATGGGTAAAAATAGGGAAAAAAGGTTGAATGGGTTGAAGAGGGTTGGTTTTTTAGGTGTTAACCGATTGGAAAACAGGTTTTTTACCACTCAGGCACTTAGTTCACGTAGAAGCACTTAGGTTTCAACCGTTTACTGTTCCCCGTTTACCGTTCCCAGTTTACTGCCAACGGTCTTTTCTTTGATCAGTGCCAAATATTTGCTATCTTTGTAACGAAATATCCCGGGTTGAAAAACATAACCAAACTTTTTGCCCAATGAAAACACACGTTGCCACCCCAGTCCTGTTTGCCCTCCTGTTGATGTTTAGCTGCACGAAAGACTCCCTGGAACTTGCCAAAATTGAATCGGATATCGTGATCCGCATGTGGGAGAAACTGGAGCCCAATAAACGGTCATTGATCTTATACTGTTCAACGATTGACTATTACCCTTTGGGAAACTATAGCATTGCCTATTCTCTGGACATGAACCAGAAGAATATCAACATCGGTTTTTACGGAATCCATGTACCAAGTGGCGGACAAACCTCTGTGGAGCCTGCAAAGGCAATGATCGACCTGGGGTCGCTGTCAAAGGGAGTGTACACCCTTAGGGTTCATGTTGGCGGCATAACCAGCATTGGTCAGATTGCCGTCTCTGAAAAATGCTACCGGATCGATTTTGACACGCACAATATGTTGCAGATTGACAATTCACGCCTCAACAGGGTGCCTGATCAAACCATCTGGGGATATGTCAATTACATCACACAGGACATGGATAATGTAGCACACGATTTTCTTGATTCGTTACAAGCGTTGGGTGCACAACCCGGCACCTGGCTCCCGGGTGATTATGGCTACTTTACCATTACCCCGGATGGCCAAATAGCTCCTCCTCTGATGCTCGGAACACCATTCAGCAAACCATTTATTTTCCATTATCCCGGCGACAAAAACAATCTGGTCTTATTTATGAAGAAGTTTGCCACTCCCCACTTTCCTTACCTGAGAATAATTTTCTACAGCTCATGCGGTATTGCACAGGGCTCCTGGTAGCTATAAGGGATACTTCTGGGTGAGCGCTGCGCTGTTGAAGTTGAATAGGGTTGAATAGGGTTGAATAGGGTTGAAGGAGGTTGAATTTACAGGTGCTAAAAGATTGGCAAACAGGTTTTTACCACTCAGGCACTTAGTTCACGAAGGAACACTAAGGAGCTTTTTGGCCGTTTACCGTTCACCGTTCACACAGCCAAAAGCAAAAAGCCAAAATCCCCAAATCCCCACATCAGCACATTAGCTACCTCACATCTGCACATTCCCACGTTTATTGGCAT
>SKPS01000067.1 GCA_007119395.1 Lentimicrobiaceae bacterium | reverse complement strand
TTATGAATCTCCCGTCTCCATTTTTATCCAGGATATAGAAACCGGTGAAATACTTGATGCTAACAAAGCGGCATTTGCAGCATATGGATATGATAGCCTGACAAAGCTTAAACAAGCTGATTTTTGGATGGAACCTCCCTATTCAATGAGAGACTCTTTAGAAATGGTCAAAAAAGCAATGCGCGATGGAATCAATGTTTTTGAATGGAAAAATCGAAAGGTTACCGGAGAGGTCTTTTGGAAACTCGTCACACTCAGGCCTTTGGTGATTGATGGCGTGGAACGTATGCTTGCTACAGCAATTGATATTACCGATCAAAAACGAAGAGAGACCGAGAAGGAAGTGCTTTCTGAAATAGCAAACGCAACCTTTCTTTCCGATGACGTTGAATCACTGCTGGCAAACGTTAAAAACTTGCTAGGTAAACTCATTGACACCAAAAACTTTTATGTGGCCTTCTTTGATGAAGAAAATGGTGTCTTTAACACCCCTTATGAAGCGGATGAAAAGGATCGGATTGAAACATGGCCGGCAGCCAAATCTGTTACCGGCCTTGTGCTGCGCAAGAAGAAGCCTTTGCTCCTTAAAAACCCCGCTCTTGTTAAGTTGATGAATTCGGGTGAAATTGAGCAAATCGGAAACATGTGTAAGGTTTGGCTGGGTGTTCCGCTGTTTTCAGAATCAAAAGTGATTGGTGTAATGGCTGTACAGGATTATCACAATGCCAACGCCTATGACCATGGGAGTAAAAAAATATTAGAGTTTGTCTCTTCCCAGGTCAGCATGGCCATACAAAAGAAAAGGTATGTGGAAGACCTGGTGATGGCAAAAGAGAAAGCCCAGGAAAGCAATCGGCTGAAATCTGCCTTCCTGGCCAATGTAAGCCACGAGATTCGAACCCCCATGAATGGAATCATCGGGTTCTCCGAACTGTTGAAAAGCCCGCAGCTTACCATAGAGCAACAGAAACAGTATCTTGAAATGATAGAGAAAAGTGGTGAAAGGATGTTGAATATCATCAATGATATTGTTGATATCTCCCGCATTGAATCAGGCCTGATGGATGTTGACCTGAAAGAGATAAATATCAATGAACAGCTGGAATACATCTATACATTTTTCAATCCCCAGGTTGAAGGAAAAGGGATGCAGCTTGTATTAAGAGATCCGCTCCCTCCGGAAAATACCAATACAGTTACGGATCGTGAAAAGCTTTTGGCCATACTAACCAACCTGGTAAAAAATGCCATAAAATACTCCCATAAGGGCACCATCGTATTTGGTTGTCAGAGAAAAGGTTCAACCCTGGAGTTTTTCGTAAAGGATACAG
Organism: Lentimicrobiaceae bacterium; assembly: GCA_007119395.1. Taxonomy (GTDB): domain Bacteria; phylum Bacteroidota; class Bacteroidia; order Bacteroidales; family SKPS01; genus SKPS01. Next base: position 6,963 of record SKPS01000067.1, on the reverse strand, counting down.
GCATTGGCATCCCCAAAGAGAGGCAACAAGCAGTCTTTGACCGATTCATACAGGCCGATATTGAGGACATAGAAGCCAGACAAGGTGCCGGATTAGGTTTGGCCATTTCAAAAGCCTATGTGGAAATGCTTGGTGGCGAAATTTGGGTTCAAAGCGAGGAAGGGAAGGGATCTGTTTTCTATTTTACCATCCCTTATAAAATAAACCTTCAGGAAGATGCCGGGTCAATGACTCAGACAACGATGAAGCAAGCGATACAAGACCAGGCTTTACACCTGAAAATCCTTGTGGCCGAGGATGATGAAATGTCTGCCATTCTGATGAAAGCTCTTGTGAAAAACTATGGGCGTGAGATTTTACAGGCAAGAGATGGATCAGAAGCGGTCTCAATCTGCAGAGACCATCCCGATATCGATTTGATCATGATGGACATGAAAATGCCAGGGATGGATGGAGAGGAGGCCACAAGGAAAATCCGTCAGTTCAATGCCGATGTGGTGATTATTGCGCAAACAGCAAAGGCTCTTACCGGCGACAGAGAAAGTATCCTGGAGGCGGGATGCAACGAATACATTACAAAACCTGTTGATAAGGTACAGTTGCACTCTTTGATAGAGAAGTACTTTCAAAAATGAAAATGGAAATGAATGCTTCGTGAAGCAAGCAAGCTTTTTGGAAAAACTCCGGAGGTGTTGCTTCCCAGAGTGCCTTTTCGTTATCAGATTTCTTATATTTGTCCGTTGATCACAAAAAAATCCCGGATTATGCGAAAAGAATTTATGTGGCTGTGTTTGGTGATTCCTGCCTTGCTGTTCTCAATGGGCTGCAAAAAGGAGGACAATGATAAGAACGGTGACCCAACCACTCCATATACGGTATCCGACATTGATGGCAACACCTATAAGGTGGTTGATATCGGGGGGCGTGCCTGGATGGCTGAGGATTTACGCACCACCTGTTTCCGTGATGGAGAGCCGATCCCTCATGTTCCGTTGCAGTCAGAATGGCGCAACCTGACCTCTGTTGCTTATTGCTGGTATGACAACGACACGCTGGAGCCCTACTCCGGTTTCGGACTGCTGTACAATGGATATGCTGTTCAGTCCGGCCTGCTCTGTCCTGCCGGCTGGCATGTTCCCACTGATGAAGAGTGGCAGGAGCTGGAGGCTTACCTCGGAATCGATTCTGCTGATTTGCCCCGTCAGGGATGGCGAGGCTCCGATCAGGGCGGCATGCTGAAAGAGAAGGGTACCGCACATTGGAACGCCCCCAACAAAGAGGCTGATAACGCAACCGGGTTTACAGGGTTACCCGGTGGCTACAGAAACCATATCGGATTGTTCCATAATCTTGGTGTTGATGGGTCATGGTGGTCACAAACCACTTCAGGCACCACTGACAATATCTGGTACAGGCGCCTCGCCTTCGATACCGGGGGTATCGGACGATTTAACCAGAATCCCAAATCGGGGTTTGCCGTAAGGTGTATCCGAACCGAATAGGGTGCCTGTGGTTGTAGTGTAGTAATGCCGGCACGTCAATTGGTATCCAACATCCGGATAAACAAAACCTCCCGGTTTCGTTGCCATAAGGTGGCGTAAACCGGGAGGTTTGTTGTGGTGTATTTGTTAGCAGGCTACCTTCTTGAACCTCCTCCTGAAGGAGTAGAGCCTCTGCTGCCTGTGTTGTTCCTCTGAGACGAGGTATTGCTGCTTCTGGCTGCCGGCGACTGTGACCTGGAGCTACTGCTGCTTCTAACATTAGGTGAAGCGCTGCTGGAGCGAGTGCTGCTGGCCGGTGCTGCTTGTGAGCGTGCCGGGGTGCTGCTGCGTGTAGTAGCCGCCGGTGCTGCCTGAGAGCGTGCCGGACTGCTGCTGCGTGTATTGGCCGCCGGTGCTGCCTGAGAGCGTGCCGGACTGCTGCTTGCCGGCGCTGCCTGAGAGCGTGCCGGGGTGCTGCTGCGTGTAGTGGCCGCCGGAGTAGCCTGAGAGCGTGCCCGACTGCTGCTGCGTGTAGTGGCCGCCGGAGTAGCCTGTGAGCGAGTTGGGCTGCTACTGCGAGCACTGGCCGCCGGAGTAGCCTGTGAGCGCGACGAACTGCCTTCATTGCGGGCCATTGAAGCAGGTGCACCCGGACGGGAAAAGTTGGTTGCATTGCGTGAAGCGTACACCTGCTCATGTCTGTTTCTGCCCCGTGACAACTCCTGAGGTCTGGAGTAAGTGCTTCTGTGGTGGCCTGCTCTTACCCTAACCACCACATGCGGAGAGTACCTTCTGAAACCACTATAGTAGTAAGTGCGGTAGCGTGGATAGCGATAACGCGGCCATGGACGATAGTAGGTGTAGTAATGTCTGTGCCAACCGTAGTGGTAGCCATAATAGAAGTGCCAGTAGTGAGGAGTCCAACTTACCCAGTAGGTTGGGTAATAGCCCCAGCGATAAGGAGAACGATACACTACGTAGGTCGGACGGTGGATGTACCTGATTACTGGCCAGGTGGCCACTTCGTAGTAGGTGGTGGTTACCACTGTGGTTTGGGTGGTGCGGGTCCTGTTGCCGGCGTAGCCCGGGTTTGGGGTCTCGTCATACGCAGGCTCGATGATATAGTTTTTGCCATACAACGCTTCATCGCCAATCAACTGAACACGTACAGAACCGTCGCGGAGCTTCTCTACAACAAAAACAGCTACATCCTGAAACTCCGCGGCGCTGATGGCCACACTGAGAACTATATAATGGACGTTCCCTTCAACGTGATCCGTTACCATAATATAGTCTACGTAGTTGTCACCATCCAGGTCCAGGTTGTTGATGGTGAGCTCGGGATCGTTCAGCCTTCTTTCGAATTCCTCAAGGGTCTCTGACTCTCTGAAGAGATCCATAACGGCGTACAAGTTCAGGTTGTCGCCCGGAAGACCAAGATACTCTTCCGGCCAGTCACCTGCTCTTAGCAAACTGCTTCCTACAAAGAGAAGCATCAGAATCGGGGTTAAAATGAGCTTTTTCATGACTGTATGTATTAAAGGTGAGTATTCTGTAGTGTACAGTTTCAAAAGCTGTGCCATGATCGAAGTGAATCAGGGAACGGTTGGTCTGGCAATACAAGTTTTATCTGGTTGCCGCAGGATGATCTTCGATGATCCTGGTGGGGGGGGGATTCATTGAAAAAGCCTGTTTCACTTCGTTCAACAGTTTTTTTTTGTCCTTTGGGTCTGGCAAAACAAGTTTTGCCGCCCAATGCCAAAAAAAAGCCTGTGCTTTCGCACAGGCTTTTTCAATGTCGGGGTGGCAGGATTCGAACCTGCGACCTCCTGCTCCCAAAGCAGGCGCGCTAACCGGGCTACGCTACACCCCGAATACTATAAGAACAATGCTGGTTTTGCGGTTGCAAAAGTAATATATCAAAACGAACCACACAAGAAAAAGATGTATCATCAACCCATATTATCTGTAGATAATTCATGCTCAAGTAACAAGAGAGAGCGATACAGGTACAGAATACCATATGTCTGTTCCGATGATTTTTTTTTCTGATAGAACAGATTCTTTTCACTATTTTTGCTTCGTGTTAAGGTGTTCATGGTGTAACAACACCATTGACAAGAGGGAACCGGGTGAAAATCCCGGACAGTACCCGCTGCTGTAAGCTCCTGAACCATGGTTCAACACGCCACTGTCGAAATGAACTAACCGATGGGAAGGCGAACCGATAAATGGGGAGTAAGTCAGAAGACCTGCCTTTAGCACATGAACTATTCAGGCTTTCGGGTAAAAAGCTGAGGATAGGCATCGTGTCTCATGCGGTACCCCTCTCCTTGTTTGCTATCCGGAATTTCTGAACAAAAACATTCGGAGAGTGAACGTTCAACGTATGCATAAGATATTGTATCCCGGTGTGATGGCTTTTGTCATGTTTTCTCTGGCAATCCATGCGCAGCATGACACCACTCATTTGCCGCTTCATGTGGTGAATGGCTATGTCCCGCCATATCGCGACGGTTCCTGGCATGTGTTGGTAGATTCCACACAACGTATGATGATGCGCAATGGCACACTGGCCGACCTGCTGGCGGTGACGCACCCCGTATCGATCCGGTATTATGGTCCCGGGCAACTTGCCACGGCATCCTTTCGCGGGGCTTCGGCTTCACAGACGGTAGTGGTATGGAATGGTATCCGTATCAACAACCCCATGCTTATGCAAACTGACCTTTCATCCATCCCGGTAGTGGCGGTGGAGGAGGGGGGAATCCTGTTTGGCGGGGCAACCCTTCGTGAGACATCGGGCGCTTTCGGTGGAGTGGTCTCGCTGCAATCCAATATTGATACAACAACAGAGAACCGGCTGGAGGTTTCACATATGGCAGGCAGTTATGGTCACTTCAGTTACCGGGCTCAATATCAATGGAGATATCGACAAACAGCATCCAGAACCATCTACTACCGTGAGCAGGCAGCAAACGACTACCATTATACCGACAACTTTTACCAACCCGGTACGGAGGCTCGCCGACACAACGCTTCGTGGTTTCAGCAGGGGGTGATTCATCAAACCGGGTGGCAGCGGAAGAATGGTTATACCGGGCAGATCTCTCTGTGGGGGCAGCAAAAGCTCAACTATATTCCATACCCGATTCATCAGCCCCAGAAACGGTATACCCAATGGCAGTCAGACGACAGTTGGCGACTGATCATGAATGGCCGGAAACGGTATGGTGCCTACTCTGTCGGGTTCAATACCGGGTTACAACAAGGGGTGATGCATTATCACGAGAGCAGATCCGGTGTAAGAGCACGGCATGAGACCCGCAACCTGCAACAGAAAGTATATGTTTCGCGCGATGGATACCGGTTGCAAAGTGAGGTGTCAGCCGACTACGAACTGCAACAAGCGATCACATCCGAATATGGCGGTATCACACCCTTCAGGCATCTTGTGTCGGTGTATGGCTCCGCTGTTACTTATATCTTACCTGATCTGTGGATAGGTGCCAGGGCACGTACGGAGTATGTGTATCAGTATGGAACCCATTTCCTTCCGGCCCTGAGCGGAGGCTATCGCACTGGAACACGTAACAGACATCTGTTTCAATGGGCTGTCATGAGAAACCGGCAAGTGCCCGGCCTCAACGATTTGTACTGGGTTCCGGGAGGCAACCCAGACCTTCTGCCCGAATCAGGGTATGGTGGAGAAATCTCATGGCAATATGCTGTTCGAAGCAACAAGGCCGCAAAGCTTACCTCGAAAATCAACCTGTATCATCAGAAAATACAACAAAAAATCATGTGGTTGCCGGGAAGTGATGCCATCTGGTCACCCCGGAACCTGGGCAACATTCGAATGAACGGAGCGGAATACCATATAAATTACACTCGTAAAATGGGGAGGTACACCATGGCTTTCGATGCCAAAGCGGCCTATACACGTGCCGTTCGCCTCACAGAAGATGATATACAACCATTAAACCAACTGGTCTATGTGCCCCAATGGGCCGCTTCGGCCGCAGCACGACTCCAGATGCCCGGCGCAACCATGCAACTCGAAACTGTGTATACCGGCAAACGGTTTACCAACTTGAACAATACCACCTGGATGCCCGCTTATACCCTGACCAACTTCCGTTTAAATACTGTCGATATATCCGCTGCCAATTTCTTTGTCAATGGTTTCTTCTCTGTGTGTAACCTGTTCAATCAAAACTACCAGACCATCGCATGGCACCCCATGCCCGGAAGGGTATACAGGGTGGGTATGACCTGGAGCATCTCTCCGGACAGAAAACCGGAGTTGTTAAACGGAAACCATTAAGGGAGTCATATTGCTGGTTATCAATCTATAAATCAACAAAAGCAAAGCAAATCAAATTCATCAAAATAATCAAACAAATCAAAAAAATGAAAACAAACACCCACCATCAAGTCGCTTTTTTTACCCGAATGCTAATTGTGCTGATACCTGTTTTTGTGCTGATAACGTTTTCAGGATGTGACAAAGACCCTGATGAAAAAAAGAAAGACAAAAGCCAGTTTCTTGAACCGTATGGCGTATTTGTAATCAATGAGGGGCAGTTTATGTCGGGCAATGGAGACATATCATTTTACGACAAAAAAAGTAAGAGTGTTCAGAACAATTTGTTTTTCAGCATCAACAACAGGCCTCCCGGAGACATTCCACAGTCTTTGTCGTTTTACAAAGAGGAGATTTGGCTGGTTGTGAACAACTCCAACACCATTGAGGTGGTTGGTTTGAATGATTTCAGCTCTGTAGGCACCATAGAGGATCTTGCGATGCCAAGGCAGATGATCTTACATGGTAACTACGGTTATGTTTCGCAATTGGGCAGTGGAGATATTGCTCGGATCGACCTTGCGGCCAGAAAGGTGATTGGTTCTTTGCCCGGAGAAAAGTCAACAGATCATTTGCTGATTGCCGGTGGGCGTTTGTTTGCTGCCAACTGGACATCGTTTTACATCGACAAACCGAACAATACGGTGATGGTGTATGACCTGAGCAGTGGTTCGTTTGTTGACTCTGTGATGGTAGCCAAAGAGCCTAACAGCATGGTGTTGGATGCTGATGGCAGGGTATGGGTTCTTTCCAGCGGAGGTTTTATGGGTGAAGAGTTTCCTGCCCTCACTTGTTTTGACCCAAACACTTTGCAGGTGATACGCACTTTTGAGTTTCCTGACAAGGCCATGAATCCTGCACTGCTTACGGTGTCTCCTGATGGAAGAACACTGTATTTTGTGAATGATGATGTGTTTGCGATGGGAGTGGATGACCAGGTTTTACCGCAGTCTCCCTTTATTTCATCAGGGGGCAGTTTTATTTACGGGATGGCATCTGATCCTGAGAACGGAGATATCTATCTTACGGATCCAATAGATTTTCAGCAAGATGGAAGGGTGTTCCGCTACAGTGATTCAGGTCTTCCTATTGACACCTTCCGGGTAGGGATTAATC
>SKPS01000326.1 GCA_007119395.1 Lentimicrobiaceae bacterium | reverse complement strand
TCGAAATTGGAGCGTGCCATGGAGGCGTTGCGTTGTCCGGAGGGTGACACTCCGGTGAAGCACCTTTCGGGCGGGGAGCGTCGCAGGGTGGCATTGTGCCGGCTGTTGCTTTCTGAACCCGATATCCTGTTGTTGGATGAGCCTACAAACCACCTGGATGCTGAGTCGGTGGAGTGGCTTGAGCAGCACCTTCACTATTACAAAGGGACAGTAATCGCTGTGACGCACGACCGTTATTTCCTCGACAATGTGGCGGGGTGGATCCTGGAGCTGGATCGTGGCGAGGGGATCCCCTGGAAAGGGAACTACAGCTCGTGGTTGGAACAGAAGTCGTTGCGACTGGCGCAAGAGGAGAAGAGTGAAAGCCGCAGGCGCAAGACGCTGGAGCGTGAGCTGGAGTGGGTACGTATGTCGCCCAAGGCGCGGCATGCCAAGTCGAAAGCGAGGCTCAGTGCCTACGACAAGATGCTTAACGAAGACGTGAAAGAGAAAGAGGAGCGCCTGGAAATCTTCATCCCCAACGGTCCGCGCCTTGGCAACAACGTGATCGAAGCCAAAGGGGTCTCTAAAGCGTATGGTGAAAAGCTGCTGTTTGAGAACCTTGACTTGTTGATTCCGCCGGCGAGCATTGTAGGGATCATCGGTCCCAACGGAGCGGGTAAGACAACCCTTTTCAGGCTGATGATGGGATTGGAAAAACCTGACAACGGCACCTTTACCGTTGGGGAAACCGTGAAGCTGGCGTATGTTGATCAGGCGCACGAAAAGATCGATCCGGAGAAAAGTGTGTGGCAGATCATCAGCGAAGAGCAGGAGCACATACAGCTGGGTGGCAGGCAGATCAATTCCAGGGCTTATGTGGCCCGGTTTAACTTCACCGGCGCCGACCAGGCCAAAAAGGCAGGGATCCTCTCGGGCGGTGAAAGGAACCGACTCCACCTGGCACTCACCCTCCGGTCGGAAGCCAACGTACTCCTCCTCGATGAGCCCACCAACGACATCGATGTAAACACCCTCAGAGCCCTCGAAGAGGGGATCGAAAACTTCGCCGGCAGCGCCATGATTATCTCCCACGACAGGTGGTTCCTCGACAGGGTGGCAACCCATATCATCGCCTTCGAAGGTGACTCCAATGTAGTATTCTTCGAAGGTACCTACAGCGAATACGAAGAGAACAGAAAGAAACGCCTCGGCAACGAAGGGCCGAAAAGAATACGGTACAGAAGGTTAGGTTGATCTGAGGAGCTGAATAAGCCTTTGCAAATGAGAGATACTTCTCTTTTTAAATTCCAAATCCTCACATCGCTCAAAACTCCATACTCTTCACCACCACTCCATCGAGGGCTGTGAGGCGCTGTTGCAACAGGTTAAACTGTTCGGTGTCGCCGGCGAGTTCGAGGAGGATGATGCCATACCGGTTCCCTTGTTCGTCAACCTCTTCATTGAGGCCCAGACGGGTGCGGATGATGTTGCCGTAGAGGGTAAGGATTTGCTGCAGCTGTGTGGCGTCACTCAGCTCGGGAGAGACTTTAACGCCTATGATTCGGGTTGATTTCATGGTATTGGTAGTATTAAAAGCTGAAGTTCATCTGTTGGATCTGTATGCCACCTATCTTGCTGAGTGCTTCTTCGAGCTGTGCCCATTCGGCAGGGTCACCCTGCAGGTGAAGGATGATAAAGGCCTGGCGGCTGCAGGCACCCTCATGCAGTTCATGGAACCCAAGACGCGCCTTGATCAGGTGATTGTATTTTGACAATACCGCCTGCGTTTTTTTCGCCTCTTTGATGCGGTCAAGGATGAAGATCCCCAGAATTTTCAGGTTTTTCATTGCAATGTGGTTTACCGGTTTAGTAATAAAGATCCCTTGTTCCCCCTTTGATCCGTTCGAGGCGGTTTCGGATGTCTTGAACCTGTTTGCTGTTGCCAAGCTCCTGCAGGTTCTCTTCGATGGCGTCCCACCCTTTTTTGGCTGTCTCGGGCGGGGCGTAGTCTTCCAGGTACTCAGCCAGTGTGAGGATGGCGTTGGGTGTGCAGAACCGTTTGATAAAGCCGGGAACGGAGAACTCCATAAAGTGCTCTCCTGTGCGGTTGAGCCGGTAACAGGCGGTGCAGAAAGAGGGGAGGTATTTTTCGTCTAACAGCTCATCCATGATCTCATTGAGTGACCTGTCGTCATTCACTTTGAACTGCTCCTTGTTAAGGTCCTGCTCCTGGTTCTGTGTTTCGGAGTAGCTACCCAGCTCGAGCTTGGTACCACCGTCGATCTGTGAAACCCCGAAACGCATAACCTCTTTACGCACCCGGGCTGTCTCACGGGCTGTGAGGATCAGTCCGGTATAGGGCACTGCCAGCCTGAGGATGGCGATCAGGCGTACAAACTCCTCGTCACTTACCATGTACTTGCCGTCCATCTTCAGCATGCTTGCCTCCTGGATGCGCGGGAAGGAGATGGTATGCGGCCCCACACCATAGCACGCTTCAAAGTGGTTTGTATGGCGAACCAGCGCCATCACCTCGAAGCGCCAATCGTAGAGGCCGAACAAAGCGCCTATCCCCACGTCGTCAACACCCGCCTCCTGTGCCCTGTCAAGCGATGTGAGACGGTAGTTGTAGTCGCTCTTCTTACCACCCAAATGGTACCAACTGTACGCTTCGGGGTGGTAGGTCTCCTGGAAAACCTGATAGGTGCCAATGCCCGCCTCTTTGACGGTTCTGAACCCCTCAATATCAAGCGGTGCCGCGTTGATGTTCACACGCCGGATCTCGCCCGCTCCCTTTTTAACACTGTACACCAACCGCGTGGTGTGGGCAATATACTCCGCATCGTATTGCGGATGCTCGCCATATACCAGTATCAATCGCTTCTGGCCGTTGTCCTCCAACGCCTCAACCTCTTTGATGATCTCCTGGTCAGCCAGGGTCTTACGCTTCGCCTCCTTGTTGGTGGCACGGAAGCCACAGTAGGTGCAGTTGTTGGTGCACTTGTTGCCAATGTATAACGGAGCAAAGAGCACGATGCGGTTGCCGTACACCTTCTCCTTTAACGTTCTGGCCCCCTCCTTGATCTCTTCGATCAGGGCAGGATCGTCGGCATTGATTAAAACCGCAGTCTCAGCCAGGGTTAGACGGTTCTTGGCAACCGATCTGGCAATGATCTCGCGAACCCTCTCAGGTGTCGCTTTCTGCTCTTTCAGATGATTCCAGATCTCATCAGGATCAATGAACGGCTTCATCCGCTCGTCTGGAATAGAACACTTTTCCGGATTAAATATCATATCAAAAGAGAATATACGTTTACGGAAGCATAACAACTGAAACGCTCAGTTGGTTTCAACAACAAAGATAAGAAGTATTACCACGATGGTGGTGAAATGGTTGCTTTGCTGTTTTTTATGCTGATTTTCATGCCATCGTAACCAGGTACGACAGGCTCAGGAAAGCTTTTCTCCAGGTCAACATACCTGCCGATAAAGTGGCTCATGTGGGTGATGACCGCCAGGTCGGGGTTGATCTGTTCGATAAGGCGGAACGCTTCGTCGGTGCTGAAGTGGGAGATGTGCCTCGACTTTCTCAGCGCGTTCACCACCAGCACCCTGCAGCCTTTGAGCTTCTCCACCTCCTCGTCGGCAATGGATGAAGCATCGGTGATGTAACAGAGCTCCCCTATCCGGTAGCCAAATACATCCATGTTGTGGTGCTTCACCAAAATGGGGATAACTTGTACTTCGTTGATTAGAAAAGGCTCATTTTCAATGGTGTGAAGGTCTATTCTGGGCCGCCCAAAGTAACCATCATCACGAAAGATATAGGGAAATTCCGACTTGATCGATTTCTCCACTTCTGCTGAAGCATAGATATCAATGGATTTGTTCAACACATAGTTGAATGCTCTCACGTCATCGAGTCCCGCGATATGGTCACGGTGTGCATGGGTGAACAGGATGGCGTCCATGTCTTTCACCTGTTCCCTGATGAGTTGTGTACGGAAGTCGGGACCCGAATCGATCACATAGTTTCTCCCTTTAAAAGTGACCAATGCTGATGTTCGCATCCTCTTGTCTCTTGGATCGGGAGAGGTGCAGTTTTCGCAATCGCAGGCCAGCACAGGAACACCGGTTGAGGTACCGGTACCAAGCAGGGTTATGCTGATGTCAATGGGTGTGGTGTCAATCGGAATGGTCATAATTAGTAGATTAATTCTTCAGCCTGTTCAATCACTGTTTTTATATTGGCTTCAATAGCAGCTCCTCCTCCATTGCCATTGCCACGCATAAGTTGCTTATAGAAATGGATTTGTGTGTCAGGGTTTCCGGGAGGAATGGTTTCACCATCAACAGGCACAATGATCATTTGTCGTTCATGGCAGATCTCATAGTTGCGAATGGCCACACCCCTCACATCGTGGTTGTCGATCTTAATACGCACGGCATACATCCCTTCGGGAGGGAGTAACTTCTCGGCCTCTTCAGCTTCCACAACAATAGCAGATGGGTCGATAAATGACGGCAAATCGTTGTGTAAAGGTTTGGGGGAACCCATCATGATTAAAATATGGTTCAGGTAGGCATTGGCACGCTGAATGTTCCCCTCTTCGATGGCCTTTCTGATCTTGGTGCTGCTCACAGTCTCGTTTTGAATGTCCTGCTCCGGGATCTCCTCCACATCAAACCCCAACTCCTTACCCAGCTCAAACAACTGGTCGTAGTTGCCCTGCTTCTGAAACCCGAAATAGTGGTTGAAGCCCACCACACTCTTCCTTACATTCAGCTTCTCAACCAAGATCTTACGAATGAACTCTTCACTGGTTGTTTTCGCAAACTCTTTGGTAAAGGGCATGATCACCAGGTGATCGAGCCCGGTGGTTGCCAACATGGTGATTTTTTCGCGTTGGGTGTTGATCATTTTGATCTCTTTGCCCACCGTGTCAGGGTATAATACCTTTCTGGGATGGGGATGGAAGGTGATCAACACACTCTCTCCGCCAACCTCTTTCGCCAACTCATTAATCCTTCCAATGATCACCTGGTGACCAATATGCACTCCATCAAATGTGCCTGTGGTCACCACACTGCATGAAATATCGGTGGGCTTGTCTAATCCATAATGTACCTTCATAACCAATCTCTCTCTTCTGTTAACAATATGCTTATTTTGATTTTCCTGTATACTTCAGCCACCGGTGATACTTTACCGGTTTTTGGCATAGAACGCCACCTTTTCAATTGAGGTGATCATATCGTACTCTTCAAGGTAGGCATGTGGTTCTACATTGAGTGCTACGGGTGTGTAGTTCAATATCCCCTTGATGCCTGCCATCACGAGTCTTTCTGCTGTTTCCACGGCATGTTCAGGTGGTACTGTAATGATGCTGATGGTGATTTGCTCTTGCTTAACCACCTCTTCCAGGTCGTCGATATGGTAACACCTGATGCCGGCAATGACACGGTCAACTTTTGAAGGGTCGTTGTCGAATGCGGCTGCAATCACCAGCTTGGTGCGTTTGCCCTGGAAGTATGACATAATGGCTCGCCCGAGGTTACCAACACCCACCACCGCTACCTTCTGGCTCTTCTTGCTGTCAATAATCTCTCCGATCAGGTCACTTAACTGTTTCACATCATACCCTTTACGCAATGTTCCGGTATGACCGATCAACATAATATCACGGCGCACCTGCACCGGGTTCAGATGCAACAACTGACCCAGCTCGTGTGAATAGATATTGAACTTCCTCTGCTGCAAACACCCCAGCAATACCCGTCGGTATTGACTCAAACGTTCAATGGTCTTCTCCGGCAGACCTTTTACCATGTTTGTTTTCATCTGATTATTTCGTGGTTTTACCCGACAAGGGCAGTTGTACCGTAAACACCGACCCCAGACCGGGTGTGCTCTCAACCTCTATGGTGCCACGGTAGATGTCTACTATTTTTTTTACAATCGATAGTCCCAGTCCAGACCCCTGTATCCCTTTGGTCTCTTCAGTTTTAATTCTGAAAAACTCCTTGAACAGATTAGACATCTCGCTCTCCGGAATACCCATCCCGGTGTCACGGAATACTATTGTAACCGCAGCGTCATCACAAGAGATATACAGGTCAACCTTACCATTGGGCTTGTTATACTTCACCGCGTTTGAAAGGAGGTTGTTAAAAATAATCTCCAATTCATCAGGTACACCATAAATACATACATCACAGTCGATATGCAACCTGATGCTAATGTCGTTCTGAATCGCTTGAGGCTTGTGCAGGTCGATGGCTGATTGTGCCAACAGCCTGATGTCAATCTCCTGGGGTTCGGATGGGTTTTTACCCGTCTCAAAGCGGGTCAGATCCAGCAGGTCCATGATCAATCCGCGCATCCCTTTCAGCCTCTCCAGCGACCTTTCAGTGATTTCCTGATAATCAGAAATGTTGTCTCCAAACTGTTTGTTAACAATCATGTTAAGGTACCCCTCAATGGCGTTAATGGGCGCCTTGAGTTCATGCGACAGCACCTGAAGGAATTGAAAGCGAATCTGTTTCCCCTCTTTTTGCAGCTGCCTGGTCATCTTTTTCAGGAAAAGGTGTTTGGTGATGTTTTCGAGGGATGATTTAAGCTCCTGTGGGGTGAAAGGTTTCGGCACGAAGTCGTGGGCTCCGATCGAGGTGGCCTTAACAGCCACATCCAGTGAAGCATGTGAAGTGATCATGGTGATAAAAGCATCAGGCTGCTTCTTTCTGATCGTCTCCAACATATCGATCCCCTGAACCCCGGGCAGCTTATTGTCAAGCAACACCACATCAACCGGTTCACGATCAATGATATCCAATCCTATTTCACCGGTCTCTGCCTCCAGCACTTCGAAGCTGATCTGCTCATCCATAAACGGGTAGTCTACCGTAAAACGAGACAGGATCCTACTCACACCAGACCTGATGCCGGGCTCATCATCAACAACCAATACTTTCAGTTTATTCATCGCTTAAGAAGTTTTTCTATTTCCAACAGCAACTGATCCTGACGAATTCCCTTTTCCAGATAGAGGTCTGCTTTGATCCAGGATCTATCCTCTTCAGCGTCGATACCAAACGAGATACCGGTTTCCTGAGAAACAGCCGTAGCGAGTATTACCGGTACTTCCGGGTATTTTTTCTTAATCTTATACGACAGGATAAATCCACTGTCATCCTTTTCCATCATCAGGTCCAGGATGGCCAAATCGGGTTTTACTGCTTCAACAATCTCTTCAGCCATACGCTGGCTGTCGGCTGCAAGCACTTCATAACCTGCATTTTCAAGCATTACTCTCATTTGAAACAGGTAATCGGCATCGTCGTCAGCTACCAGGATGGTTGTTTTCTCTTTTTTCATGACAATTACGGTTTATGATGTTCTCTCTTTGGGTATTTCTATATGGAAAGTTGTTCCGGTGGGCCCGGCGTCAGGATCGTTGTTCGAGTCTATGGAAATCTTCCCTTTGTGCATTTTGATGATACCGTAGGTGGTGGCCAGTCCCAACCCGGTCCCTTTGCCGATCTCCTTGGTGGTGAAGAAGGGCTCAAAGACTTTTTCTAGGTGCTCTTTCGGGATACCAGTTCCGGTATCTGCAATTTCGATATGCACCATGTTCTCTTCTGTTTCACCGAGGTTCACGGTAATGCTTCCCCCGTCGGGCATCGCTTCAATGGCGTTTTTGTAGATATTGGTAAGCACCTGCATCAGCTGCTCTGCGTCAACCTGGAAGGCAATCATTTTGGGTGGTGGGTCAAAGCTGATGGTTACGTTTTCCGGCACCACAACCGCTGACAAGCTGCTGTTTAGCAGCTCTGCTGCATCAATATGGTCCCATTTCACCTGGCTCTTTCGCGCGAAATTGAGCAGCCCACCCACAATTCTTTTGCAGCGCTCTGCCTGATCAACAATCAGCTTAAGGTCGTCTCTGACCGGGTCGTTTTCATCGCACTCATCCAGCAGAATATTGCTATACATCATCACCACCCCCAGAGGGTTGTTCAGCTCATGTGCTATTCCGGCCGATAATTGCCCCATGGTGGCGAGCTTTTCGCTTTGTTTGAGGGCTTGTTGTGCTGAAGCTAGTTTTGAGTTAGAGATATCGAGTTCATTGATAGAGCGGTGAAGTTGCTCGATGGTATATGGCAGGCACATCTCCCCTTCAGCAAGGCCCTCTATGATCGCAATGGCGTGTTCGTGGCATGTTTCATAGCCACATGCACCGCAGTTAAGGTGGTCGCGGGGATCGTTTTTACCCATCCGCTGAAGTATCTTTTCTACATCCTCCGGTGATGGCATGGGCAGGCGCTGGTCGTTCGGCTCATAGGTTTGCGAGATGTCAATGGTGCTGTATTTTTCCATGGCTTCTCTCCAAGCCTTTTCATCAAAGGTCTCCAGTTTCTTGTGGAGGTATTTTCTGATGTTGTTGCGCAGCGAATAGG
>SKPS01000035.1 GCA_007119395.1 Lentimicrobiaceae bacterium | reverse complement strand
CGGGATCCAGCTTCCCTTTAGGGAGATCCCATATTCCATGCCTCTTTATAAAAAGAACTTGCGATGTACACCTTTTCTGAACTACTCCCCCTGCTGCTGTAACAGGATAATAATACCTTATAAATTCACGTTGGAAGGTGTATCGATCGTTATCTTTAACAAATATTCTGTTCTTTTTTTGCTGATCGAGCGTGCTAAGTATCTGACTGTTGATTCCCTCTTTTCTTAAGGGGTGAATTACCACGTCATCATCAGCCAGATTAAGAGGAAGGCTTTGGTCTGCAAAGAAAATTATCGACTGGTTTTTTGAATAAATTGTATACATTTGCGACATGAATTACATTGAAGAGAGAGCATATAAAACAGCGGAGCATTTATTGCAAATTAAGGCAATAAAACTGAATCCGTCAAATCCATTCACCTGGT
This sequence comes from Lentimicrobiaceae bacterium, assembly GCA_007119395.1. Lineage (GTDB taxonomy): Bacteria > Bacteroidota > Bacteroidia > Bacteroidales > SKPS01 > SKPS01. Next base: position 8,026 of record SKPS01000035.1, on the reverse strand, counting down.
CTTCCGGATGGAAATCTCCCATCTACTGCGATAACAGAAAGACTTTATCCTACCCGCAGATTCGCACCTATCTGCGTCAGGAGATGGTGAAGTTGATTGAGGAGGAGTTTGGTGATGTAGATGTGATTGCAGGTGTTGCCACCGGTGCCATAGCATTAGGCGCACTTGTTGCGCAGGACATAGGATTGCCTTTCGTGTATGTGAGAGGTGCTGAAAAGAAGCATGGTTTAGGAAACCAGATTGAGGGAGTCGTGGAAGCGGGTCAATCAGTTGTTGTGGTCGAGGATCTGATTAGCACCGGGAAAAGCAGTCTGGCTGCTGTTGACGCATTGCGCGCAGCGGGATGTCAGGTGAAAGGTATGGTGGCCATCTTTACCTATGGATTTCCTCAGGCCGAGAAGGCTTTTCAAGAAGCTAAATGTAAGCTTTACACCCTAAGCAGTTACCCCTATCTGATCAAACATGCCCTGGAATCTGACTATATATTCGCTGCTCAGGAAGAGCTCTTGTCGAAATGGCGAGAGGATCCTGCCAACTGGGGCAAAGAGAAATAGTGCATGAAACGATTTGATAGTCCCGCGGATCTCTCCTCCCGCCCGGCCAGTGAGCTGTATGGCATGATGAGTTCATTCAATGAACTTGGCAAGATGATGCCTGACCAGATAGAGAACTGGGACAGCACGGAAGATTTCTGTTCCTTTTCAATTCGGAATATGGCTGAAATCTCCTTGCGTTATCAGGAAAAGATCCCTAACAGTGAAGTACAAATTGTGTCTGAAAAGGCACCTTTTCAGCTACGACTCACGATACGAATAAAAGAGTTCGACAATAAAAAGGTGCAGTGCATTACCACCTTGGAGGCTGACCTCAATCCGATGCTCAGCATGTTGGCCTCAAGACCACTGCAACACTTGGTTGACACCATCAACAGGAAGCTAACAGCTTAGTATCCCTGACGAAAATTTATTTTTGCACCTCGTTGTTCTGCTGACTCTGGGTTTAACCCCAAGGGTGGGGTAGGACTGTGCTCAAGGCAACAAAGACTCATCTTCAGAGGTACACTACCTCTTTCATTCCAAAAAACCGGTTGCTGCCGTTTGATTGTATGTGTAACAACCCTGCACGGTCTGTGCCTAGTATGACACCATCAAAATGTTTCCCGTTTGCCATAAAACTTCTTTTCTCTCCCAGGCCGTACAGCCACTTATCATATTCTTTGTGGATCACCTGAGGCTGGTACGATTTAATGCCACGGTATCGCTTGCGAAACACCTTGACCATCTGCTTCAGTAGCTGTTCCAGGTCGTACTCCTTCCCTGTAAGCTGAGCCAGAGATGTTGCATTAGGTAGAGTGTCAGGAAAATCCAATTCATTAACATTGATGCCAATACCAATTACGCTGGCGCGAATGGAGTTGCCCAGCACCCTGTTTTCAATCAGCATACCCGACAGCTTCCTGTCATTAACGTACATGTCATTGGGCCACTTGATACGCAGTTTTTCCGAAGAAATAAATTCTGATAAGAAGCAGAGTTGTAGTAATGAAGCGATCCTGCTGATATCAAACTGAAACACAGGCGGAATTTGTAAAGGGGTAATATAGATACTGATAAGGATATTTTGCCCGTGGCTGCTGTACCAATGATTGTTGCCCTGTCCGCGCCCTGCTTCCTGGAAGTCTGTGGTTGCATAGGCCCCCTGGTGCTCTTCATGGTTGTCGATGCTGTCGATGATGTTCCATAACCTTTCATTGGTTGAACAGCATTCGTCGAAGTGGTGTCGATGGTCGAGAATCGGTCCCAGAATCATTGGTTCTATTAAGTTGGTATGGCTTGCTTAATTTTCTTAATTTTGCCGTAAATATAGAAGTTTTTTTTTATTCAACAGCAAATATACTTATGCAGCCAAGGGATGTGTCGTCGGAGGAGCTCTCCGGTTTGTTAATGGAAGCGATGCTCGATAAGAAAGGGGAGAATGTGGTGCGGCTCGATCTGCGGAGCATTCCGAACAGAGCAGTTGATTTTTTTGTTATTTGTCATGGTAACTCCGGAACGCAGGTTGATGCCATTACTGAGTCGGTACATAGAACAGTAAAGCAGGCCACGGGGCACTCACCGAGGAGTACAGAAGGGCGGCAATTGAATGAGTGGGTGTTGATCGATTATTTCGATGTGGTGGCGCATGTTTTTACAGGCCCTGTGAGAGCCTTTTACCGACTTGAGGATTTGTGGGCTGATGCAGAGGTATTCAAACCAGATGTTAAAGAATAGGCTTTCATGAACGAGAAGGAGATAAAAAACAGCAAAGGCAGTGGCGGTCCATCAGGAAAGCCGGGCGGTGGTACGCCTCCCAAAAAGGGCAACAACAGAATCTTCTGGATTTATGGGTTGCTGGCCCTGTTCTTTCTTGCCATCACCACCATGCGGTGGGGTAGTGGCTTGCAGGAGATCACATGGCTGGAGTTTGAGCGTGATATGTTGCTGAGGCATCATGTTGCTGAAGTGGTGCTGGTTAACAATAAGTTCGTTGAGGTTTTTATTCTTGAAGAGCATCTTACGGACTCTATACACTCAGAGAAACACGAGGTGCATGTGCATGGTTTTAATGATGCGCCCAATCCGGGACCTCATTACCGGCTGCCCATTGTGTCACCTGAGCAATTTGACAGGCGATTTGATGAGTTGCAAGCCAAGCTGATCACCCAGGACACTACCGGGCTATGGGAGTCTATGGTGGTCGAAGACTCTTTGGTGACCCGCAAGATGTATTATCAGGCCGTAGAAGACATCCGTCGTAAGGTGAACATTCCCGTGAAGGTAGAAGAGCGTCGTGAATGGGGGCGTGAGCTGGGTTGGCTGATTCCACTGGTGCTGATCATTGTTGTTTGGATATTCCTGATGAGGATGATGGGTAGGGGCGGCCCTGGTGGTGGGCAGATGTTCAACATTGGGAAGTCGAAAGCACAACTGTTCGACCGGGACACAAGTGTAAAGGTCAACTTTACTGATGTGGCCGGGCTGGAAGAGGCCAAGGTTGAGATCATGGAGATTGTTGACTTTTTGAAAAACCCAAAGCGATATACAGACCTTGGTGGTAAGATTCCCAAGGGTGCATTGCTCGTTGGCCCGCCCGGTACTGGGAAAACATTGCTTGCCAAAGCTGTAGCGGGAGAAGCACAGGTACCTTTCTTCTCAATCTCCGGTTCTGATTTTGTAGAGATGTTTGTGGGTGTTGGTGCTTCCAGGGTACGGGATCTGTTCCGGCAGGCAAAAGAGAAATCGCCCTGCATCATCTTTATTGATGAGATAGATGCTATTGGACGTGCCCGGGGCAAGAATGCCGTAACCGGTGCCAATGATGAACGTGAAAACACCTTGAACCAGCTGTTGACTGAGATGGATGGCTTTTCAACCAATTCAGGTGTGATCATATTGGCGGCAACCAACAGAGCTGATATTTTGGACAGGGCCTTATTACGTGCCGGTCGTTTCGACAGGCAGATACATGTCGAGCTGCCTGACCTCAATGAGCGGAAGGCGATCTTTTTGGTGCACATGAAACCATTGAAGGTGCACGAGGATGTTCATGTTGATTTCCTTGCCAAGCAAACGCCCGGTTTCTCCGGAGCCGATATTGCCAATGTTTGTAATGAAGCGGCACTGATTGCAGCCCGGAGAAGCAAGGCAAAGATTGAGAGGCAGGATTTTCTTGATGCCATCGATCGGATTATTGGCGGGCTTGAAAAACGCAATAAAATCATCTCCACAGCTGAAAAACGGGTGATCGCTTTTCATGAAGCTGGGCATGCTTCCGTAAGCTGGCTCGTAGAGCATGCGGCACCTTTGGTAAAGGTGACCATTATCCCCCGCGGGAAGGCTTTGGGCGCTGCCTGGTACCTGCCTGAAGAGCGCCAGATAACCACCTATGACCAAATGTTCGATGAGTTAACGGCATACCTCGGAGGAAGAGCTGCTGAAGAGATCATTTTCGGAAAAGTCTCCACCGGAGCACTCAATGACCTGGAACGGGTTACGAAGCAAGCGTACTCTATGGTTGCCTACTTTGGCCTCAATAAGCAAATCGGAAACCTCTCTTATTACGATAGCACAGGGCAGCAGGAATACAACTTCAACAGGCCCTACAGTGAAAAAACGGCAGAGGTGATTGATAAAGAGGTGCGTGAACTGGTGGAGGCTGCCTATCAGCGCGCCTTGAACATCCTTCGTGAAAACCGCGAAAAACTTGAACAACTGGCCCAGGTTTTACTCGAAAAGGAGGTGATTTTCAGCGAAGACCTTGAGAAAATCTACGGTAAAAGCCAATACCAAAAAGACCATGAAGCAAACGACAGCCAGGGAGAGGGTGCTGAAGGACATTCGGAACGCCCTGATCCAGAAAGTTGAAAACCCATATTTCTACGTTAAGCCAGACAATCAACCTTTTGCGGAGGTTGATCCCGTGGGAGAAATAGCCTTTGCGGAGGCATTGAATGCAGTAGGGGGGCAGTTTGTATATTGCATCGATGAAAGCGAAATGCTGAAAAACCTAATGGCTCTTATGCAAGAATACAACTGGCACGAGATATGGTGCTTGAACCCTCCGGTTGCTGAACTGCTTGGCCTGGCAGAAGTTAAGGTTGCAGGAGGTACTAAAGTGGGCATGATGGATGACATGGATGTATCGCTTACAACATGTGAGGCATTGATCGCTCGCACAGGCAGTGTGCTCGTCTCTACTGTGGCATCTGACGCGCGAAGAATGTATAGCTACCCGGAGATCCATATGGTAATGGCCTATGCATCACAGGTAGTCCCTGATATTGCCGATGCGTTTAAGCTGATGTTGGCCCGGTACGGTGAGAACATCCCCTCCATGATCACCATGATTACAGGGCCGAGTCGTACAGCCGATATTGAGAAAACACTCGTCATGGGTGCGCATGGACCAAAACAGCTGATCGTTTTTATGATCGACGACATAAACCATCCGCTCCCCAATGACTGATCCTCTACGCAAACTGCTTGTAAGAGGTGCCAGTGGATCACTTTTCGTTTTATCCGTGCTGGGAACTCTCCTGTTTGTCACTACAGCATATTACGTCGTAATGACAACCTATGCCGTGCTGGTATTTGTTGAATTTTTAAAGCTCAGAGCAGGATTTGGCATACATTCGCAAGCTGACCGAAAGGGTGGTGGACTTATTATTACCCTTTTTGGGGGAACGGTATGGGTATTGCTTCCGTTTGCTCTTGTGATTTTGGCGCCCACCCTGTTGGATCAGAGCGTGAAAGGGTTTCGTGGGGCAGAGATTACCGCTGCAATGTTTGTTCTTATATGGGTTCACGATTCATTCGCCTACCTGACGGGGATCTCTGTGGGCAAGCATTTGTTGGCACCCCGCATTTCTCCGGCAAAAACATGGGAAGGAGCACTGGGTGGTCTCCTGTTTACCTTGGCGGCAGCCTGGTTGATATGGATCTCCTATGGAAAGGCCTCTTCTCTGACTTTTTGGCTGGTTGGTGGACTCATCGTGACAATAGCATCCAATGCCGGAGACCTTCTGCAGTCAAAACTAAAAAGGGCCGCAGGAGTAAAAGATTCTGGCAATATGATGCCTGGACACGGAGGTTTTTTCGATCGCTTCGATGCAGTTCTTGTTACAGCTCCTGCCTGGGTGCTATGGGTCTGGCTGGCGCAATAAAAAAAGAGAAATGCACACTGCCATAACGCCGCTCTTCCTGAAAGCACGGGTGGGTATGAAAGTGAGTGCTTTTGCCATGTTCAATGATCAATAGCCCTTCCGGATTTAGCACATTCTCCTCAAGGATGGTGTCTGCCAGATCAGAGAGGTTTGGCAAATCGTAAGGAGGGTCAGCAAAGACCAGGTCAGCATGGGACGATCCCATCTTTAGAAACCTGAATACATCCCCCTGAATGACCGACAGGTTGCTTATTCCCAATGTTGCTGCTGTTTGTGTGATAAACTTTACACACCCACGGTGCTTCTCTACTGCTGTTACATGTTTTGCCCCGCGACTGCAGAACTCAAAAGAGATGAACCCTGTGCCGCTGAAGAGATCCACCACATTGGCTTCATCCAGATCAACCCGCGTTCTCAGCAAGTTAAACAGTGCCTCTCTTGCCATGTCTGTGGTAGGCCTGACCGGCAATGAAGACGGCGCGGAAACCCGCCTCCCTTTATATTGCCCCCCTATGATTCGCAATGGGTGAACTGTACTAGGTGATGAAACAGGGGGCGCTCTACATGAGGCAACTCAGTGTGAGCGGATCCGGCATATTGTGCCTTCGGGAATACTTTCTGAAGGTAATTCGGCAGATCGTCATTGGTTGCCGGAGCTCCCATGACCTCCAGGTGTGTGTTGCTTGCCGGCATGTCCAATTTGTCGGATATGGCAACCAGAAAATAGAGCAACTCCTCTTGCGTTTTCCATTGAAAGCTGTTCAGGAATTGCGTGGTGCCATCCCGGTAAGCATGTACATAGAAGGTGTCGCTGTCAAGAAACACGGAGAGATGACCGTCACTTCTGTTATCGGAATTCTTTTGGTGGTCTGTAGTGGTGATTACATCACCAACCTGACGCATCGCTGCATCAGGTTTCCAGCTGTTCAGCATAGAAAAAAGCTTGCCGGGAACAGCCCATACCATAGAGGCGTCCAATGCGCTGAGGTACGAAACCAGCACCTTTTCATCGGCCTGAACATCAAAATGCATGTTCAATAATGAGGTGACCTCCTGCTCGTTCTCGGTTTGCCCCGGCACCAGGGTCGCTTTGGTTGATGCCATGATGATTGTTCCCTGCACTCCTTCAGGGAGCAACGATGACCAGGTGGGCAGTATGTTAGCCAACTCTGCATATACATCATCGTTGCAGCACTCTGTAAAAGCAGCCAGTTTGATGCTTTTGTTGTGATGGTTTACCACAACCAAGCCTATACCCCGATGGTTGACAGATGCCACAAACCGGTGCTGTGCGGGATCAGCTTGTTGAAATCCCGGATCAACATATCGGATGCCCGGCAGCGAGTGGTTGTCCATCAGACGGAGATTTGGTTCTATTGCCAGTTACCATCCCGGATAGGCTCAATCATTGACCCGACCTGGTATGAGATGACGTGCTCCTGCTTGATAAATTGTTCTCTTTGGTCGTGAAGGAATATGTTCCTGTCAGCAACCACTTCAAATACAGGCACCGTAACATTTCCGCGACTCACCATACCGGCTTGCATCGCAAACTCCTGCCTTGGACTGGAGAATGGAATATACCTGAGGTTGTCAGGGTTAAAATTGAAGACGTTTTTAAAGATAGAGTCTTTCACGTTGATGTAGCTGGTGTCGATCTCGATGAACCCGCGTCTCATGGCTTCACGGTCTGAGATAGAGTCAAGAAGGTGAACTGGGGTGTTGTTGATTCTTCTGAGCAGAGGCATCTCTCCATATTTAACAAAGTCGATCAAGGTATCAAAGTCTGTTGTGTATCTCCTGTGCACACTTCTAAAGGCCTCCTGTGCATCACGAACGTGAATGAGTCGTTCTTTTACCACATCTCCTCTGCGACGATATTCGTTTTCAAACTTGATCGGATCATTGATGGAGTTAAAGCTAAACCAAAACATCAACAGGATGCCAGGTATCAAGGCAAACATCAGAATCTTGTACAACTGCAAGGGTAGCCAGTCGTAACCGATAATGATCAATCCGGATAGCCCTCCCACAAGGAATAAACCTACGCCGCCAAAGATAAAAAACCCACTTTGGCCTCCTGTGGCTCCAAAAATAATTATAATCATCCCGGCAATAAAGATGATGGCCGGAAAGAAAAGCTTCAAGGCAAGAATTTTTATATTGTCCATGAGGTCTGAATATTGATTTGTTGTTTATTTATTGGCGATGCCTGTCGAAACATCATCGGTGCAAAAGTAAAAAAAATATCAGCAGCAACCATCAATTCTTTCCTGAAACCAGTTGCCGGTATGTTTGGGTGGTTTTCGGCAACCCTTCTTAAGT
>SKPS01000033.1 GCA_007119395.1 Lentimicrobiaceae bacterium | reverse complement strand
TATTTGCAGAAATAACAGAGACATGGACATTCAAGGGAGAAAACTGATTCTGATTGAAGAGTTCTTGCGTATCAATGACGAAAGAGTGATTGCAAGGATTGAGTCGTTCATCAGGCAGGAAAAAATAGTATCACATGAACAGAACCTGCAGCCTATGTCGATGAACGATTTCCGGGAAATGATCGACAAAGCAAAACACGAGAGTGATACCGGGCACGTCGTCTCTCACCAGGACATGAAGAATCAGGTGAAGAGATGGAAATGAGAGTTCAATGGACAAAACAAGCGGAGCGTCAACTCAAAGAGATTTTTGATTATTACTCTTCCGAAGCCGGTTCACGAGTTGCCGGAAAGATGGTAACCAGAATTATCGACAGAGTATCCATGTTGGAAAACAATCCATTGGCAGGCCCAATAGAAGAACTCCTGAATGATTATCCTGAACAATATAGATATCTTGTAGAAAGTCATTATAAGATCATCTATTGGACGAATCAAGGTGTCATCACAATATCAGCAGTATTTGATTGCAGACAAAACCCAAAGAAAATGGAGGATGAGCTATGATTTCTGCGGATTTCTGCGGGAAATAAAAAAACGTTCGGAATGCGCTTCGCGCACGTTCCGGGTTCGGGGTTCTGACCGGCCAACCTACCGACCAACCTACCGACCAACCTACCGACCAACCTACCGACCAACCTACCGACCAACCTACCGACCAAGTTACCGAACAAGTTACCGAACAAGTTACCGAACAAGTTACCGGCAAAGGTGCATACACCGGAGCTGATCCATTACAAACAGCCAACGGCCACAAAAGCCAATAATAGCCAACCGGATGTAAAAACGAAAAAGCAGGCAGTTTCTTTTTTTGAGGTGCTTGTATTCGAAATGCAACAGTCGTCACATTATCTGTCAATCCAAAAAACCAAAGGTTTGTTGTAGGCTATAGCCATATACAGATGCCATCCCTGTCATGGCATCCCCTCTCCTGGATATTTTGTCCCGACAATGCAGAAAGGTGATGGTGGTAGTTTATGGATATATAACTGTTTTGCCGATACCGTCAGGTATCGTGCAACCTTAAAACCCCGGAATCGGGGTTTAATAAGGGTAGCCCCGGGTCGCAACCCGGGGTAGATCGTCGTGGGAGTCACAACCCACGAATGTGGGTTGAATAGAAGCCTGCAAAGGATCTACATTGCTATGTTTCACAGCACACCATAATGCCCTGTTCAACCCACTTCGTGGGTTGCCGGTGCTGTGGCATCTTTCCCCGGGTGCAACCCGGGGCTACCTTTGTTGAACCCCTTTTCAGGGGTTCTTATTTGGTTCCGATGCCTGACGGCATCGGAATACTGCCACGACATAAGCGAGGTTCGCAATTACCGAAATATCATGGTGTATGCCTCCTGTCTTGCTTGAGTAAGAATGACTTTACCATCAACAGATGTATAGAAAGAGTAGGCCGGGTGATCGGTTGCCAGATTCCGGAGAATGTTGCCCCATTGCTATAAAAGGTTAAATGCTTCGCTGTTGAAAGATGTTAAAAGAGGTTTTTACACTTATCTCAACCCATTTTTTCAACGTATTTCAACTCATCTCAACCTCCATAATAAAGTTTTTTCTCCTTTTACCCAGCACCTCAAAAAAGGAAACTGCCATGGTTTACCATTCAACCAATTCTTACTATTATTGCACTATTGAATCGGAGGTGGTCGGTTGTGGCTGGTGCCTTCGGCAAAATCATTCTTATGATGTTGAAAAAGATACCTCTTCACTGGCAGATATTGATTGCACTGGTACTGGCCGTGGTGTACGGCGCTGTTTTTCCTGACCGACACCACATTGACGAGTCGTTTTTCAGGCAGGTTGAAGCGCATGATTATGGTGAGGGTGTTGAGATGCGTTTTATTTTCGGTGATGACAAGGGGGAGTCCCTTTCGGGGGATCGTTTTCGTGAGATGCTCCGGAATCACTACGATGAGGAGGTCCCCTCCCGTGAACGCCGTTTAATGGATGCATCCCGTCAAAACGGTGCCATTGAAGCGATCAGTTGGATGGGGATTCTGTTTATGCGTGCTTTACGGATGCTGATTATTCCTTTGGTGCTCAGCTCTATTGTGAGCGGTGTCACCGGTATTGGCACTGCCACCGGTTTAGGGAGGCTCACCATGAAAACCATGGGTTACTATGTGGCGTCGAGTTTATTGGCCATTGTCACCGGGCTGTTTCTGGTGAACATTCTCAGGCCGGGTCGTGAGATGGGTCTGGTGGCTGCGGGTGGCGACGAAGCCTTCACCGGTGTCTCCACCTTTAAAGAGACCCTGTTGGGTATCATTCCCGACAACGTATTCAACGCCATGGCTTCGGGCGATATGCTGCCGGTGATCTTTTTCGCCATTCTGATGGGCTTCTTTATCACCCGTATTTCGGCTGAGTACCGCGACAAGCTGATCGCGTTGTTCAATGCTTTCTTTGAGCTGATGATGAAGATCACGCTCTTTGTGATCCGTTTCACTCCGCTGGGTGTTTTTGCGTTGGTGGCGGCTGTGGTGGCCTCTCACGGCGACCTGATAGCACTGGCCGGCAGCATGGGGATCTATATGCTGGCCGTGGCAGGTGCCCTGGCATTCCATGCCATCGTCACCCTTCCCATCGGGCTGCGCACCCTGGCCAAGGTGAGCCCATTGCAGCATCTGCGTGCAATGCGCTTGGCCCTTCTCACCGCCTTCTCCACCTCCTCGTCGGGAGCTACCCTGCCGCTCACCATGGAGGCGGTGGAACACCGCAGCGGCGCCTCTAAAAAAATTACCAGCTTTACCCTGCCACTGGGTGCCACCATCAACATGGATGGTACTGCACTCTATGAGTGTGTGGCGGCTATCTTTATCGCCAACGCCTATGGCATCGACCTGACCGTTGGGCAACAGATTGTGGTGGTGATCACCGCGCTGCTTGCCTCCATCGGTGCGGCCGCTGTACCCATGGCCGGACTGGTGATGATGACCATTGTGCTCACCGCCGTGGGGCTCCCCCTGGAAGGGGTGGGACTGGTGCTCGCGGTTGACAGGATCCTGGATATGTTCAGAACCGTGATCAATGTGTGGTCCGACTCGTGTGGTGCCGTCATCATCGCCTCATCAGAAGGTGAAAAACTAAAGGTGCACCGGTGAAAACACGGATGACCATCCCCCTCATTCTCCCGGAAGCGGCATGCCCCCACCGGTGCGTGTTTTGTAACCAGCACACCATCACCGGAAAGCATAAGGGGCCATCACAGCAAGAGATAGAAGAGACCATCGGCCAATACCTCAGCACCAAAAGAGCGTCGGTAACACATGTTGAGGTGGGGTGCTTCGGAGGCAGCTTCACCGGGTTGCCCGAAGAGGAGATGCTGGGGGTGCTCAGGGCGATCCGGCCGTGGATCACCTCAGGCGAGGTTCATGGCATCCGGATCTCCACACGCCCCGACTACATCACACCACAAAAGCTCGCCCTGCTGAAAGAGATGCATGTGACCACCGTCGAGCTGGGGGTGCAGTCGCACCGCGACAGGGTGCTGCTGGCCTCCGGCAGGGGGCATACCGCCGCTCATACCGAAAAGGCCTCCACCATGATTCTGGAGGGTGGTTTCAGGCTCGGTCACCAGCTGATGATTGGCCTCCCCGGCGAAGAGGAGGGGGACGAGGTGTACAACGCTGAAACCTCTATCAGGCAACAGGCTGCCGATATCAGAATCTACCCCGTGCTGGTGCTGAAAGGGACCGAACTGGCCACCCGGTACTTGCAGGGAACATACCAGCCGCTAACGCTTGAAGTGGCCCTCATCAAAGCCAAACGAATGGTGGAGCGGTTTGACCAGGCCGGCTGCAACACCATCAAAGTGGGACTGCACCCATCAGAAAGCTTCTCCCGCGGAGAACTCATGGCCGGTCCATGGCACCCAAACTTCCGGCAGAAGATGTGGAGATGTGGGGATGTGGGAAGGTGAGGATGTGCGCAAAATGCCATTTCGCTTCCATCATCCCACCGATAACTGGTTTAGGGTTGCATTTCGGTTGAGGAGGCAGTATTATTGCATATACTGATGGCAACGCCGGAGAAATCCTGCCTATGTTGTAAGGGTCTTGTCGGCAAATCGTTATCTTTGATGCTTCATCTGAACCCAAAAATCACATCAGATATGTCAACATCCCGCTCAATCCGAAACGTGCTGATCCCGTTCATTGCTTTGGTTTTGATGGTATTCTCGTTTATCACGCCTGTGAAAGCGCAGAAGAGAACATACACCGGTCCTTACGCTACGCGCTGGGCGGAGGTGGACTCTTTGGCCGATCAACGCCTTCCCCGTTCGGCGCTGCAAGTGGTGGAGCGCATTTATGCAGACGCTTCACGCCGGGGGCGGCATCCTGAGATGATCCGTGCCGTGATCCATCGCATTGTATTGCAGTCCGATTACAAAGAGGGGCTGATGGAGAGCGCCATTGAGCAGTTGCGCGGCGAGCTGGAGAAGAGTGATGATGAGGTGCTGAGCGCCGTGCTCTCTTCGTTGATCGCTGAGCTGTACCACGGCTATTACCGGCAGAACATCTGGCGTTTCCGTGACCGCACTGCCTTGAGCGGATACGATGAAAGTGATTTCCGGATGTGGGATCTTGACCGGCTGGCCAATGAAATCATCTTTCATTACAGAAATTCTCTGTTGCCGGCAGAGAGGCTGCAGCAGATCCCCCTGAAACAGTTTGCCCCGATCCTGATACAGGAGAAAGGGTCCCAGATTTTCCGCCCCACACTCTATGACTTTCTGGCGCACCGTGCCCTCGATTTTTTCTCGTCTGACCTGGCGGGACTCTCCCGACCTGCCGAGCAGTTCAGCCTGAACCATCCCGGTTACCTGGCCAACAATGCCACTTTTCTGGAAATGGAGATCACCACACCCGATACCCTGTCTCTGATCTACCATGCCGTTAACCTCTATCGTGACCTCACCTTGTTCCATCTCCACAACGACGACGACCCACGCGCCTTGCTGGAGCTCACCCTTTCCCGGCTCGCCTTTGCGCACAGCAATGGGGGAGGCATACACAATGCAGACCATCTCTACAAGAGCACCCTCGAAGAGCTCTCCGATAAGTACCAGCGCCACTCCTTCTATCCCCTCATCCGATCACGTCTGGCTACCCTGTACTACCGGAAAGCCCAAATCCACCCCGAAGGGATCCAGGACAAAGATGGGGTGTTGTACACTGTGAAGGCATGGGAGATATGTCATGAGGCGATCACCCGACACCCCAACGGTGTAGGGGTGAACGATTGCAGGAACCTCATCAGGCAACTGGAGGAGAAAAGGCTTTCGTTTCAGATTCCGGAGGTGATCGCATACGGTGAGAACCTGATGTTTCTCACCGAATTCAAAAACATGGAGAAGATCTATTACCGACTGATCCGTGTTGATTTCACGGAGTGGGAGGAGTTGAGAATGGTGACCCCGAAAGAGCGTGTCCGGTGGATGAACCGTCAAAAGGTATTGCGTTCATGGAGTGTGACCCCCGGAACGCCACGCGATTTTTTACAACACCGTTTTGAGTATGGGGTTGCGGTACCCGGCACGGGGGCCTATTTGCTGGTTGCCTCTGCGAAAGAGAACTTCTCATCAGACAACAACCTGTTGGAGATGCAGGTTTTTCAGGTGAGCCGATTGGCATACAGCTATTACGACATCCCTGGTACGGGTGCCCGGTTGGTGGTGACAGACCGTTTTACGGGTGCACCTGTGAGTGGGGCAAGGGTGAAGGCCTACGTCCGGCAATACGATTATACAACCCGGCGATGGGAGTTTGTGGTGCTGGCCGATGAACTCAGCAACCGGCAAGGGGTGGTCAAGATACCCCCTTCTGATGATGGCAGGAACAAGCGTCTCAATTTCACCCTTATTTCACCACGTGGTGATACCCTACACAGCCCTTCCAATGTTCAGCTCTCTCCTACCCTTGCCAGGCATGAGCCTGAGCGTACTGAGACACACCTGTTCCTTGACCGGAAGATATACCGACCGGGTCAAACGGTCTATTTCAAAGGGATTATGATCCGTCGTCAGGGGACGGTGGTGTCAGCGGTATCAGAAGAGCCGAATACGATTTCAATGCATGATCACAACGGGCGGCGGTTGGCCGAGGTGCATACATCGACCAATCTGTTCGGGAGCTTTCAGGGGAGCTTTGTGATCCCATCCGGGGTGCTGACGGGGGTGATGCGGTTGAGCACTACCACCGGGTCTGTCACTTTTCGTGTGGAGGAGTATCGTCGTCCCACTTTTCAGGTGACGATGCTTCCGGTGGAGGGTGTTTTTCGTCCGGGTGACACGGTCGTGGTTCAAGGCAGGGGTGATGCGTATGCGGGGTATCATCTCACCGGTGCCACGGTTTCCTGGAGGGTGGTTCGGGAGGTGCATTATCCCTGGCGCCCCTGGTACCGTCGTCTCCATTGGTTTCCATCGCAGCCTGCTACCGAGATCGCCCATGGCACCACAGCCACCGGTGATGATGGCCTTTTCACCATCCGGTTCCCTGCCCTCCCCGACCCTGCCACCCCCGATGGGCAACACCCGGTGTACCGATACACCCTCTCTGTGGATGTCACCGACATGACCGGTGAAACCCACCACGGCACCACCACCGTGAGAGCCGGAGAGCGCTCTTTGCTGTTGAGCGACAACCTACCCTCTCAGATTGAAAGGGATGACGACATGGTGTTTGCCGTGGAGGTGAGAAACCTGAACCAGCAGCCGGTGGAGGTGGAGGGTTGGTGGACACTCTACCGCCTGGCGCCGCCGTCACGCCTCTACCGGGAACCCCTCTGGAGTAACCCTGACACACAGGTGATGGATGAGGAGACATTCCGATCATTGTTTCCCTACGACCGTTACGGAGCAGCTTCCGAAGAGGAGCCGGCACGCCTGAAAGAATCGCGCGGTACCTTCCATACCGGACACGACAACAAAGTGGACCTCTCATCCCTCCGAAGCGGTGAAGGGGGCAACTATGTGCTGGTGATGAGCACGATAGACCCGTCAGGTGATACCGTGAGCAGAGAGACACCTTTCATGCTCTTCGGCGCAAACGACCGCAGAATCGCAGTGCCTGCCTATTTCAATATCCTCCCCCTGCAGCGCATTGCTCAACCCGGTGAAACGGTCACCATCCTGGCAGGATCGTCGGAACGTACACAGGTAAGGTACCTTATAGAAGTGAACGGGCGCATCATCAAAGAGGAGTGGCTGGAGCTGAGAGGCAGGCAGCAGCAGGTGCGCATCCCTGTTGAAGAGCACCTCCGCGGAGGGTTTACCGTACACTTCTTCGGCAACTACGTCAACAGGTCGTTCTCCCAATCGGTGAACATCCAGGTCCCGTTCGACAACAAAAGACTCGACATACAGATTGCCTCTTTCAGAGACATGCTGCTTCCGGGTGAAGAGGAGGAGTACACCATCACCATCCGTGGTCCGGGGGGCGAAAGGGTGCTGGCAGAGCTGATGGCAGGGATGTACGACGCCTCCCTCGACCACTTTGCGCCCAACCAATGGCAACTGAACCCTTTCCGGTTAAACCGTTCGAGGCTCATGATACAAATACCCCAGTTCAGACATAGGCGTAGCACCACCTGGGGCTCAATACCAAGTGCAAGACATACCCGGCACGAACAGCGATTCGACCGCCTCAACTGGTTTGGATTCAGACCCCTTACAGGCTATGTGATCCGCGCATATTACGACGCACCTCTCCCGGTACAGATGGAGATGGCTGAAGAGATACCAGTGCTCAGTGCCGTCGAAAAGAGATCAGAATTCAGTCCGACGATGGATGATGTTGTAAGTGATGCCGATGGAGATACTGCTTTAAGGGGAGTGGCCGATACGTTGGATTCGGGTGCCGCGCCGTTGCCACAGGTGGTACCCCGCACCAACTTCAACGAGACTGCCTTCTTCTTTCCGCAGATGCAGACCAACGAGGAGGGGAATGTGGTGTTCAGGTTCACGATTCCGGAGGCGCTTACAGCGTGGAAGCTGATGCTTCTGGCGCACACCCCCGATCTGAAATCGGCGGTGGTGGAGCGGGAGCTGGTAACACAGAAGCCGCTGATGGTGGTGCCCAACGCCCCCCGCTTCTTCCGCGAGGGTGACAGGATCACCTTCACTTCGCGGGTCACCAACCTGTCGGACTCTGCACAAGCGTGCCAGGTGGTGCTCACCCTGACCAATGCGCTGAATGGTGTCAACATCGATGGGTTGACAGGCAACGCCACACCACAGCAGCAGCTCACGCTGGCCGGTGGAGAGAGCGGACTGGTGTCGTGGGAGTTGCAGATCCCTGCCGGCTTGCAGGCGGTATCCGTTAAGGTGGTGGCTGCCTCGGGCAGCTACTCCGACGGTGAGGAGCGCACGGTACCGGTGCTCACCAACCGCATGCTGGTGACCGAGAGCCTCCCCCTGTGGCTCACCGGCAAGGAGAC
>SKPS01000122.1 GCA_007119395.1 Lentimicrobiaceae bacterium | reverse complement strand
GTTTTGATGCCGTTATAGAACTGTTCCAGGGGATAGTTCTCGTTGGGTGAGTGGATGGCGTCTGCTTCGAGACCAAATCCCATCAGGATTGATTTGATGCCCAGTTTCTCTTCGAAAGTGGCAATAATCGGAATACTTCCACCGCTTCTTACCGGAACAGGTTTGATGCCATACACTTTTTCGTATGCCATGGAGGCTGCCTGGTAGGCTTTGGTGGTGATGGGTGATACGTAGGCTTGTCCGCCGTGAAGCATTTTGGCTTTCACGGTCACCTGTGGAGGTGCAATGGCTTTGAAGTGGTCTTCGAACAGTTTTCCGATTTTCAGGTTGTCTTGGTGAGGAACCAGCCTCATGGAGATTTTGGCGTATGCTTTGGATGGGAGCACTGTTTTAGCGCCTTCACCGGTATAGCCGCTCCAGATACCATTGATATCGAGTGAGGGTCTGATGCCGACACGCTCCATGGTGGAGTAGCCTTTCTCTCCCCATACATCGGCAATATCGAGCGCCTCTTTGTAGGCCTTTTCATCGAAGGGAGCCTTGGCCATCTCGCGGCGCTCATCCTCAGATACTATTTCAACATCATCGTAAAAGCCGGGGATGGTCACCTTGTTGTCTTCGTCTAACAACGAAGAGATCATCTTTGCCAGAATATTCGCCGGGTTGGCAACGGCGCCACCGAACAATCCTGAGTGAAGGTCTTTGTTGGGGCCGGTCACTTCAACCTCCATAAAGGTCAAACCGCGCAAACCGGTCGTAATCGAAGGAATTTTCGGTCCAATCATCGAAGTATCAGACACCAAGATCACATCTGCATGGAGCATCTCTCTGTGCTCTTCACAGAACTTACCCAGGTTCGGAGAACCAATCTCCTCTTCGCCTTCGATCATGAACTTTACGTTACACGGTAGCTGACCCTCTTTCACCATAAACTCAAAAGCTTTCAAATGCATAAAGCCCTGGCCTTTGTCATCATCAGATCCCCTGCCCCAGATTTTACCATCGCGAATCTCCGGCTCAAAAGGTGGCGACTTCCACAACTCGAGCGGATCAACAGGCATTACATCGTAGTGTGCATAGACCAAAACAGTGGGAAGCGATTTATCGATTATCTTTTCAGCGTATACCACCGGGCTGCCGTCAGTTGACATCACCTCCGACTTGTCAGCACCTGCCTTAAGCAAACTCTCCCTTAAGTACTCTGCGGCTTTCTGCATGTCCCCTTTGTGAGAACTGTCAGAACTGATGGAAGGTATTCGCAATAAGCCGTACAACTCCTCTAAAAAACGCTCTTTGTTCTGCTCTACAAACACATTGATTTTCTCCATAATAGTCAGTTTTTTGTGATTTATGATTAATAGTATAACAATTGTCTCCGAAAAGTGGCACAAGATAGAAAAAATTTCTTACATTTGTGGTCAGACCAGACAACCTTTTGCCCCAATTGCGTGTCTTATTATTGGCGGGTCTCCCGTTCTTGCACATTTTAAAGTCTACACAATATGTCAGTGATTCGTTATATACTACCGTTTTTTCTCCTGATGGTTGGCATAGTACCACTCCATGGGCAGCTCGTCATAACCCAGGGGGGAGTACCTGCTACCATGGTACAGAATATCCTTGTGGGGAGTGGTGTAACCATCTCCAATGTTACCTACACCGGGCATCCCGACGCCATTGGATCGTTTACTACCGGTGCCAACGCCACCAACCTGGGGTTTTCTGAAGGGATCATCCTTGCCACAGGCTATGTTAATACAGCCATGGGGCCCAACACCAGCGCCTCTGCCGGTACCAACCTCAACTACCCCGGTGATTCGCTGTTGAGTACCCTGGTTGCTCCCAGCCAAACGTTCGATGCGGCAGTGCTGGAGTTCGACTTCGTGCCACTGAGCGACACCATCAGATTCAGGTATGTGTTTGGCTCTGAAGAGTACCCGCAGTATGTTGGCAGCTCCTTTAATGATGTGTTTGGCTTCTTTGTCAGTGGCGGGTTCGATCCGGCTACCTGGACTCCGTTCCATTACAGAAACATCGCCATTGTACCCGGTACAACCAATACCCCCGTTTCCATCAACAACGTGAACAACGGCACCAACAATGTCGGGCCATGTATGAATTGTGCTTATTACATTAACAATACCGGGGGTGTATGGATTGAATACGACGGTCTCACTACCGTGCTTACCGCTTCATTGCATGTGGTGCCTTGCGTGCCTTACCGCCTCAAGATCGCCATCGCGGATGCCGGTGATGGAATCCTTGACTCCGGCGTGTTCCTCGAAGCCAATAGCTTTACCAGCGACAATGTACAGCTCTCTACATACACCACCTCACCCACGTTGGACACCATGGCCATCGAAGGGTGTAACAGCGCGGTGATCGAATTCCGCCTGCCCAGTGTCACACCTGTTGACCGTACCATCTATTACAGCGTTGGAGGGAGTGCCGTCAACGGAGTCGATTACGCTCAAATCCCAAACAGCATCACCATACCGGCTGGCACCGACTCTGCACTGCTGTACATTCACCCTGTCATGGACAGCATCCCGCAAGGAATCCGCACCGTGAGAATTATTGCAAACACCTCTTTCTGCACCACCGATACGGTATGGGCATATATCAAAGACTACCACCCGATGGATCCTGACATCAGCAACGATACCGTGTTGTGTGCCACCACCACCACACTGGAAATATGGGATACCCTTGGGATACCCCCTTACAGCTACCAATGGAGCACAGGTGATACCACCTCCTCCATCTATATCCATCCTGCTGCCACTACGATGTACCATGTTACCACCACCGACCAGTGTCAGATGAGTCGTGTGGATTCAGTGCTGGTGACCGTTAGCAAACCGGTCATACAAACCGTAGGTGACACCATCTGCGATGGCGATGTGGCCGAAATCTCTGCTTCTGCAGTGGGGGCTACCGCCTTTGAATGGTCTACAGGGGATGTAACCCCTTCAGTCCAGGTATATCCCACCACCTCAACCCAATACAGTGTGATCGTTACAGATACCCTCGGCTGCAAAGACACGGCTACGGTCAATGTTGAGGTCCATGACCTGCCAATACCTTGGATTACAAGCGATACCACAATTTGCCGTGGTGACAGTATGATGATCGCTGCCGCAGGAGGTGACCACTACCAATGGAATACAGGTCATACCGTACCCAATATCTACGTCAGTCCGAACAGCGGTACACGCTATGAGGTGACCGTGACCGATGTAAATGGCTGCAGCAGTTATGACGATATGTGGCTTGATGTAATTCAACTTCCGGTGACCGAAATCTATGCGCCCGAAGACACAATATGCCGGGGCAACTCCATTATGCTGTCTGTCTCAGGGGCATCGGATTACCTCTGGAGTACCGGCGCTTCATCAAGCAGTATCACCGTATCACCACAGGAACACACAACCTATTGGGCAACAGGAACCAACTCTATGAACGGCATCTACTGTCATGCAACCGATACCTTCCGGCTTGGCGTAATTCGGTGTAACAGGTTTTATGTCCCCAATGCCTTTAGCCCCGATGGCGACGGTATCAACGACAGGTTTGGGCCCGTAGGGGAGTTTGCCGGTGTGGAATTCTTTGAATTCTATGTGTACGATCGTTACGGCAGGGCATTGTTCCTTTCAAAGGATCCGGAACAATCGTGGGATGGCACCATGCCAAACGGCCAGCCTGCACCTGATGGCGTCTATACCTATAAAATGCGCATCAAAGAGGCTTACTCAGACGAGTACCTCCTGGTGGGAACTGTAACGCTGATACGAAGATAATATCATCTTAGCAAGTGAGTCAACCGCGGGTGCCATTATGGTCCACCCATCCTCTCCTCACTCTTCATTCCGGGTGCTGCCTTGCGTGGGCGGCCTGTACACCATCTTGTAGTGAATCAAACCCGCCTCTTCAAAAGCAGCACCTTTCACCCTGAATCCAGACTTGCGGTAATAGTCAACAGCACCTTTCTGGGCATGCAGATACACCTCACTGTGGTCATGCAATACCTCCTGCAGGATCCGCTGAAGTATCATTGTGCCGTAACCCCGGCTGCGGTATGGAGCCGGAACCACAAAACGCTCAAGCTTGATCCCTTGCTCCGTGCGACGCCACCTGCCCGTTGCCCTTACCTCACCACCATCAAACAACAAATAGTGAATCGACTGCTCCTCGTTGCCATACTCCATGTCGGCAGGTACATTGTGCTCCCGAACAAAAACCGCCTCACGCAAACGACGAGCCTTTAAATATAACTCGGTATCAGTAGAACGAAACCGACGAAAAACTATATCACCTGACTTTTCACCCATAACCTATACCATTATATATAGTAATCCACTACATGAACTTTCTCTACCACCTCCTTGATAACATCCATTACCAATTGATGCTGCGGATGATCACGGTAAATGTCCAGGTCCTCTTCCGAAAGAAAATCAGAAACCAGCACCAAATCAAAGGCCTGTGGACGGGGATTGAAGTTTACACCTGTTTGAAGAAACTTGACCTCGGGCACATGGGTTTCCATCGCATCAACGGCCAACTTCAATCGCTGTATGGCCTCCTCCTTGCCGGATCCCGTTAATCCCTCTTTCATCTTAAACATAACAATGTGTCGAATCATGGCTTTCGTTTTTTATGTTGATGATTATTCTTTATTCAAGACGATACGAAAAACACTCCCCTTGTCAATCACTGACGATTTGACGAAAATTTTTCCACTGTGATACTTCTTCACAATTCTTTCAGAGAGAGACAAGCCCAGTCCCCATCCCCTTTTCTTGGTGGTGTAGCCGGGGGTAAACACCATTTTCATTTTTGATTTCGGGATCCCTTTTCCTGTGTCTTCAACATCAACCCAAACATGTTTCTCTTTGTCGATGCACCGGATGGTGATGCTCCCTTCGGTGCCGATGGCATCCACGGCATTGCGCAACAGGTTTTCGATCACCCATTGAAACAGGTTTACATTCAGGGGGATCAGCAGCGTTTCGAGCGGTGGGTCTATTTCCAGTTGATATTTGATGCGTGATGAGGTACGCGCTTTCATGTAATTCATAGATGATTCAACCACCTCTGACAGGCTTTCAGGCTTCAACTCGGGCGTGCTGCCAATCTTTGAGAATCGCTCCGTGATGGCCTCCAGGCGGCTCAGGTCTTTGTTCATCTCCTGCATAATATCCGGAGTGGCATTGTTCATTCTCAACAGTTCAAACCAAGCCATCATGGATGAAATGGGCGTGCCGAGTTGGTGTGCTGCCTCTTTGGCCATGCCTGCCCAAACCCGGTCTTGTTCAGCCCGGCGGGTTATGTTCAGCAAGAAATAGATCGCCAGAATGAAAACACCAATGATCAGGAACTGAATAATGGGATAATAGCGAATCTGTGTGAGCAGAAAAGGGTCTTCATAGTGGATCAACCGCTTCCCCTGAACAGGCAAATTGATTAAAATGGGGGTGTTTTGTGAGCCCATCTTCTTCAACCTCCTCTGAAGCTTTTCAGGTGTGTCAACTTGTGAAGGTTGAAGTCCCCCACCGTATGCCACCACCTCTTCTTCGTTAATATCTGTAATGATTACGGGTACTACGGTTGCATGCATCACCACCTCTTCCAGAAACTTCTGCACATGGTTGTCGAGAATCTCTTTCAGGCTATTGTAAAAGAATGAGTTTTCGTAAAAGACCAGATTCTTTGTTCTCCCTGCCAGGGCAATCTCAATGGGGGGGTTCTCTTGTTCCATCCGTTGGATCAAACCGGGTAAAGATTCAGGTCTGAGCAGCGTGGTATCAATGTTTCCCCATGTGATCACCTCTCTGCGTGAGGTATCAGTGACCACCACCGGAACCGATAGAGAGTTGAGGGCAACATCTGCAATAAACGATTCGGTCAGGTGGTTCAGCACCTGCCGCAGTTCGGTGTAAATCCTTGACTCTTTGTAGTAGATCATGTTGATCAGTCCGAAGTTATCGGATACGATCGGGGGGTAATCCTGAAATCTTCTTTTCAGATCACCGGTTAGTCTTCTTTGTTCCGATGGGTCGAAGTCTACATTGGCTGCTGTACGGATGTTGCCATGCTCATCGGTGATAACGATTGGGATCGTGGTGTTGCCTGTGATGATTTGCAGGTAAAACGAGAGCTCTTCTGCTGTATCGGCCACGGACACGATGCGGTTGGCTTCGGCCCACAGCTCCACCCTTTTCCTCTCCTCTTCACCCACCTTCTGAAAGAATCGGTTGGTGTAGTTCACCAACACAGCCTTCTGTCTGATCGCTTCAGCCCACAACTTGATGCGCTCGCGCTCCACCTCTTTCAGGTTCTCAAAATACTCATCCGTGTAATTCACCAAGCTCACGCGTCGCTCAATCGCTTCAGCCCAGATACGTACCTTGCGCTCCTCTTCAATCTTCACTTTCCTCACCAGGATATTGGTGTACCACAGCGAGGCCACTACAATGAGTGCCGCCCCTCCCATTAGGATCCACCTCCAAGCCCTGATATTTGTTAGTAAGCTCATCCTGATCTATTGATCCTCCCATTCTATGATGATTTGCCCCTCTTCTTCCTGTTTACGGGCATGTTGACGCTCATTGCTCCTTTTTTCGCGGTTAAAGGTACCAAATTCTTTTCTAAGCAGCTCCCTTACCTCCTGTGTTTCCGTTCTGAGGCTCTCCTGTACCGTTTGCCTGCGACTTCGTCGGTCGTAACGAACAACAGGATGTGATGAAGTGCCCTCCACCAACAAATGCAGCGTAACACGCCCCCTGTGATCCTGATCCGATGCATCACCGGCCACTGCCTCAGGGTTGACCCGTCGCGCCTTGCGCGATAAAAGCTCAGAAAGCAAAACACGTATCCTGTAAGATATCTGACCCTGAAAATGATGGACTCCTGAAAACGACAAATCGAGTGCATCAGACCGGATCATCATTTCAGGAATTACGATCTCCTGGTTGCGGATACGTATCTCATTACGCAGGGCACTAAAACGGATATGCGACAGGTCATCCAGGCGGGTATAGCGCGCCATGGCCATCACCGGCTCATAATGCTTCAGTTCCCCATGCTCTATCAGCAGCTCACCCACGACCTCCATCGTGGGAAGCTTCATCGTAAGACGCGGGTCAAGGTCACTTTGGATGCGTATTCTGCTGGTAAGCAACCCATCAAGGTGCTCATGTGTGAAGCTTTGCTGTCCGAAATCGTTGAATTGCCGAAACAGCTCCCTGATGTTGGTTCTGTCGGTGTTGAGCATGCAATCGAAGTGAAAATCTCCGTCTCCGGTGGCGGCCAGGGCAACAGCCCCCTGCAGTTTGCCTCCGAACGCATCCATCTGAACCTGCTCTGCCGTCATCATATACGGGGAAACCTGAACCCTGCCCATCACGCGTGAAGGGGTGAAACCACCATAGATCAGCCGATCAGCGGTAACCTGCAGGCTGCCACTGATGCGGTCAGGGAGTGAAAACTGCCCCTGCCCGTTTCCACCATCTCTTTCTGCCAGAAAGAGCTCTTTCAGGTCGAGTACAGGTGTTCTTACAGAACCTCTGAATTCAAGAGGCTGGTTGTCAACCAAAAGGTACGGAAAGAGATTGCGGAAGTAGCCATCAAAGACCAGCTCGTTGCTACCGGTCTGACCCGCCAACCGGGTAACCCTTACATCGTTGTTGTCGAAAACCATGCGACCGCTTAACTCCTGAAAAGCTCTGCCCCCATCTGCCAATACAAAAGAGACACCCTCCATCTGTAGCTCACCATTGGTACGGCTGTTCAGCAAATGGGTGATCGTAAACTCCTCCGATAACTTCAGGGCTGTTTCAGCTTTCAGAAACAGCAACAGCCGTCCGGAAGCCTTCTCCACTTCTTTCAAAGGGAAAAACCCCAGCAGCTCCTCCACCTGCACATCCGCCTCCAGGTCTACCATTAACTCAGGTGATGAAGGGTTTGCAACACGGCCACTCCCTTGAATGGTACCGTTGCCCAGGTTCGCAGAAAAGGTGTTCAGTATCAACAGGTTTTCCCTGGCCGACAAACGATAGACCCCTTTCGTTGAAATCTTATGTAAATCGACGCCGGAAGCTTTGTGTCTGACGGCTCCCTGGTCAATGCCGTAGGTGAATTCAGCCAGAGGGGATTCGCCCCCGGCATAACCACCCTGAATGGTACCACGGAAAGAGACGTTTCCAGTGGGTGCGTACTCTTTGGTAATCGACCCCCCCTGTGTGGGCAACAAGTTGAGCAAGTGAGCAATCTTCATGTTGTCACCATCCACCTTCAGCGCCAGTTCACGGATTTGATCGCTGTGATGGATCGTGCCCGATACCAACAGGGGCAAACCCTCCATCTCCAGCTCCCCGCGTTCAATAGTGTAGGTGTTGGTCAGCTTGTCGATGTCAAGTGCCAGATCCAATCTGGCTGTTTGACCTGTAAAAAAGCGCTGCCCTCCGGTGACAAGCTGCCGGAGTACCACTCCGCCACCCAAACGCATCCTGTACAGATCCGCAGAAAAATCACCCCTGAAGATCGTGTGTGAACTCACCAGCTCAGCCAACATATTGTCCTGACGGTTTTCATACATCACCTCCACATCACGGATTCG
>SKPS01000281.1 GCA_007119395.1 Lentimicrobiaceae bacterium | reverse complement strand
TAAACAAAATCATCAACGGCACCACTTTTAAGGGTGATATCATCAGCAATGGTGATTTTCGTATTGATGGTACCCTGAAGGGGAGTTTGACCAGCAAGGGAAAGCTGGTCGTAGGACCTACAGGCATCATTGAGGGCGAGGTTCAATGCCGCAATGCCGATGTATTTGGCAAGGTAACCGCAAAGGTAAGCATCGATGAGCTATTGTCACTCAGGGCATCAGCAGAGCTCTCCGGTGAGGTGGTATACAATAAAATAGCAATAGAGGCCGGTGCCAAACTGGTTGGCACATTAACGATCAAGGATCAGGTGACCAAACCTGCAACGGGTACCACATTTGACAAGCCGGAAGAGAAAAAAAGGTGACAAGCCTCAACGGGGTGCACCCCTGCGTGGCTATGCGATTTGGTCTGGTTTGGTCTTTCAAATGGGAGCCATGGTGTTTGCCGGGCTGATGGGGGGACGACTCTATAACCAAATGGTAGCAGATGCCGGCCGGATGGCCGAAATGGTTGGGGTGCTGCTCGGCGTCATCGCCGCTGTCACCTTCGCGGTCAGATCAGTCATCAGAATACATCAACGAAACAAACCATGAAGAACAAATATTACCTGTTTCTTACCCTCCTGGTGACCATCATGATCGCCATCCTGTATACCCTACACCACAACATCACCCCTCTGAAACCACCCTTCACCTGGTGGCTCCTCCCACTGCTCTTCTATGTGATCTCCGCAACAGGACACCTTCTCATAACACGCTCTATCATCGCCCAACCCTCACAATTCCTCAACCGATTCCTCCTCGCAACCGCCGTGAAATTCTTTCTCTATGTGGGAATTCTGATCGTGTGGTACCTGCTGCAAAACAAATCGCTCACCATGCACTTCGTCGCTTCATTCTCACTCCTGTACCTGTCAGTCACAGCACTCGACCTGGTTTCTGTGCTGAAAACAACCAGGAAAACCGGCTGAGAAAGAGGCTCTTCTGCGCCCCGTAACCCGAATGTGAACCGACAACAAACGACTACGGGTCAGCCGTCAACAGAAAACCGGTCATATGTCAGGCCACCCAGGGTCGGCTTGTTTGTATTTTTTTGACCGATGTTAAACCTATCCGGTTTTCGATTGTTCTTTTTTGCGGGGATTTGTTAATCCCTGTTTTTTATTACTTTTGACAGCCAAAAATGGATGTAGATTGATGAAAAACCGGATTGTCTGGATCTCCTTGTTGCTTGCGTGGTTGATGGCATTCAGCTCACAGTCTGAAGTGAAGGCCGCCGATTACGGTGATGGTGATTTCAAGGATTACATGAGTGAGTTTATCATTCATCATGTGATGGACGAGTACAAATGGCACATCGGTGGCTCGTGGTACCTGTATCTCCCATTTATCGCATACAACCACACAAACCGGTCATTGGATGTGTTCTCAACCCGGCACCTTTTCTCGGGACCTTACAAAGGGTATGAAATGTACCATGGCAAAATAACACGCCCCGATGGAGCCCGTTTCTTCGATATTTCCATCACAAAGAATGTGCTGGCACTGTTCATATCTGCCATAGCCATTATCTTGATTTTCACCTCGGTAGCCCGTGCATACAAGCGAAGAGATGACATGGTGCCCAGAGGCTTTCAGTCGTTTATTGAGCCGGTGATTCTGTTTGTACGTGATGAAATTGTTACGCCATCTATCGGTCAGAAGCAGAGTGACCGCTTTGCTCCCTATATCCTTACGTTGTTCTTCTTCATTTTGTTTAACAACCTGCTGGGGCTTATCCCCTTCTTTCCGGGCGGGACTAATCTGTCAGGAAACATTGCTTTTACCATGACACTCGCCGTGTTTACCCTGGTCACCATTCTGGTGAGTGGAAACAAACACTACTACCAGCACATTTTCTGGCCACCCGGTGTGCCGGCTCCACTGAAGATACCCATCGCAGCCATCGAGTTCTTCGGTATCTTCACCAAACCGTTTGCCCTCATGATCCGTCTGTTCGCAAACATCACAGCAGGGCATATCATTATCCTTAGCATTGTTTCCATTATCTTCGTTTTCCGCAGCTTCGCCGTGGGTGCAAGTATCTCACTGCTGCTGATCTTTATGAGTGTAATTGAAATGCTTGTTGCCGTGCTTCAAGCGTATATATTTACCATGCTATCGGCCATCTTCATCGGACAAGCTGTTGAAGAGCCTGAACATCATTAATCATCATTAAAAATTAAAAACTATGTTATTGAACATCTTGTTAACGGCGGCAGTTACACCCTGGGGTGTTATCGTGGGTGCTTTGGGGGCAGCTCTTGTAGTATTTGGTGCAGCGTTTGGCATCAGCCGTATTGGTATCAGCGCCACAGAGAACATTGCCCGTCAGCCCGAAAGTGCTGGTGACATCAGAACCACAGCGGTTATTATTGCCGTTCTGATTGAGGGTGTGGCTCTTTTTGGTGCCGTTATCTGCTTCCTTGCGCTGAGTTCTTAGTTGAACCCTGTGCAAACCCTTTTCCGGATGCCCGGCGCACTTAAGCGGGGCATTCCGGCTGTAAATTGTAGTTAAACAGTTAATAGTCAATGAGGTTACTATGGATCTACTGAATCCCTCACAAGGCCTGATCTTTTGGATGGTGCTGGTCTTTCTGTTGCTGTTGGTGATTCTTCGGCGTTTTGCATGGAAGCCGATTCTGAATGCAATCAAACAGCGTGAAAACAAGATTGAACATGCATTGCAACTCGCCGAAATCACACGCGCTGAGATGGCGCAGTTGCAGTTCGACAACAAAGTGATGCATGAGAAAGCGGTACGCGAACGCGATGCCATGTTGCTGGAGGCCCGAAACATCAAAGAGTCAATCCTTGAGGAGGCACGATTAAAAGCTGCCGAAGAGGCTGAAAAGATTATCGCCACAGCCAAAGACAGCATCCATTACGAAAAGATGGCTGCCATTACGGACCTCAAAAACGAACTGGCCAAGCTGTCGGTTGACATTGCTGAAAAGGTGCTGCAGGCAGAGCTCTCAGATCCTGATAAACACAGGATGCTGGTTGAACGTGAAGTGGAGAGGGTACGCTTTTGATATGAAAAACAGGAGTTGAAAAAATGAGTGCCGGAAAAATTGCCAGGAATTATGCTACAGCCTTGTGCCAGGTTGCCATTGAACGGCAGGAGCTGGAAGAGGTGAAGGGTGATATGGTGATGATCGCTACGTTGCTGGATCAGAACCCTGAGCTGCATCAGGCCCTGGCAAGTCCAATCGTGCAAAAGGAGAAAAAAAAGGCGATTCTGGATGCCATTATCAAAGATTCAGTGCAACATCTTACCTATACCTTTCTCTCACTCCTGATTCGGTCAACACGTATAGTTCTCCTTCGCGAAACCACCCATGAGTTGATCCGTTTGTATAAGGAACACCATGGCATTATTCCTGTAACCTTCTCAACGGCTGCACCGGTGGCAGATGACATTAGAAACAGGATTGTTCAACGGCTGTCGGAAGACCTGAATGCAACGGTTGAGTTGATTGAACGGGTAGATGAACGTTTGATAGGGGGCTGCCTGATACAGGTGGGAGACCGGAGATACGACGGCACCCTTCGTGCCAGGCTCGACAAGATAGACCGGCAATTCAACATCAACATATACAAAAAAACCTTCTAAAGAGAGTGTATGCAATCTGGCCGGGATTCGGAGTATGGAGCAGAAGGGGTTGTGGCACTGAACAATTATAGAGAAACAATGACAATACAAATCAGAAGAGGATATGACCTTGATAAAACCTGCTGAGGTATCAGCGATATTACGGCAACAGCTTGCGGGCTTTGACCTGGAGAGTTCACTGGAGGAGGTGGGTTCAGTATTGCAGGTTGGAGATGGTATTGCGCGGGTGTATGGACTTACGGCTGTGCAATCGGGAGAGTTGGTAGAGTTTGAGAAGAGCGGTGTACGTGGTATTGCACTGAATCTGGAAGACGACAATGTGGGTGTGGTATTTCTGGGTGATGCCCGTGAGATTGTGGAGGGTGACATCGTGAAGCGTACCGGCAGGATCGCTTCCGTGTTGGCCGGTGAAGGGATGCTTGGACGTGTGATCAACACGGTGGGTGACCCCATCGATGGCAAGGGGGAGATCAAAGGACCCCTCTATGAGATGCCGTTGGAGCGAAAAGCACCCGGTGTGATCTACCGGCAACCGGTGAATGAGCCTCTGCAAACCGGCATTAAGTCGATCGATGCCATGATACCCATTGGCAGGGGCCAGCGTGAGTTGATCATCGGCGACCGTCAGACCGGCAAATCAACCATTGCACTCGATACCATCATCAACCAGAAAGAGTTTTACGAAAAGGGTGAACCGGTATACTGTATCTATGTAGCTGTTGGGCAAAAAGGGAGCACTGTGGCAAACCTGGTGCGTATCCTTGAAGAGAAGGGCGCGCTCCCCTATACCATTGTGATCTCAGCCACCGCTTCAGATCCTGCTGCCATGCAGTTCTATGCCCCTTATACCGGTGCAGCCATCGGTGAATATTTCCGTGATACCGGCAGGCCGGCACTGGTGATCTTCGATGACCTCTCAAAACAGGCTGTGGCCTACAGAGAAGTATCACTGCTGCTCAGACGACCTCCGGGGCGTGAAGCGTACCCCGGTGATGTGTTTTACCTCCACTCAAGGCTCCTCGAAAGAGCAGCACGCATCATCGACAGTGATACGGTGGCATCTAAAATGAATGACCTGCCCGAAGCACTGCAACCTCTCGTGAAAGGAGGAGGATCACTTACCGCACTCCCCATCATCGAAACACAAGCCGGCGATGTGTCTGCTTACATCCCCACCAACGTGATATCCATTACCGATGGCCAGATTTTCCTGGAGTCTAACCTGTTCAATGCAGGGATCAGACCCGCTATCAACGTGGGAATCTCCGTGTCAAGAGTGGGTGGGAATGCCCAAATTAAACCGATGAAAAAAGTGGCAGGTACCCTGAAACTTGACCAGGCCCAATACAGAGAACTTGAAGCGTTTTCAAAGTTTGGCTCCGACCTTGACCCGGCTACCCTCGCCATACTCGACAAAGGGGCCCGAAACGTGGAAATTCTCAAACAAAACCAGTACTCTCCCATGCCCGTTGAACAGCAGGTGGCCATTATATACTGTGGTACCAAAGGACTGCTGAAAAAGATTACTACAGATCAGGTCAAAAACTTCGAAAAACGTTTCCTTAACAACCTCGAATCACTCCACCCGCAACTGCTGGCTGAGATCAGAAACGGAAACATCAACGATGAGATCACCGGCAAACTGGAAGAGGTGGCAGAGAGCATTATTGAGATGATCATCAACCCATCATAGTGTAACCAACAAAGAACCTTCGTTATGCCCAGTCTGAAAGAGGTGAGAAACAGAATCGAGTCGGTAAAGTCAACCGGGCAGATTACCAATGCCATGAAGATGGTTGCCGCCTCGAAACTCAGAAGGGCACAGGATGCGATTTTACGGCTTCGTCCTTATTCCAAAAAGCTGAACGAGATCATAGGCAACATCACGCTGACCACCGGACTTACAGAGAGCAACCCCTACGCTCAGCGCCCCGGAGAACCCAACCGAGTGCTGATTGTGGCAGTTTCATCGAACAAAGGGCTCTGTGGAATGTTTAATATGGGTGTGATCAAAAGTGTGTTGTCGCTGATGAACGGTGAACTGAAATCGTTTACCGAAAATGGACAGACCGACCTGCTGTGTATCGGGAAAAAGGTGCACGAGTACTTTATCAAAAGGGGCACTCCTGTGCTCGGTGAACACAACGACATCTTCCAACAACTCACCTTCGACAATGCTCAGATGATCGCAACAACCCTTCTTGATGGCTATGAAAAGGGGCAATGGGACAGGATTGTGGTGGTGTATAACCGCTTTAAAAACGCAGCACTGCAAATTGTAACACAAGAGCAGTTCCTCCCGATTGCTGAAGTGCCATCAACCAGTGGTGATGAGTTCTGGGGTATCGATTATTTATATGAGCCGGAAAAGGAAGAGATCTTGCGCGAGATGATACCACGAGCACTAAGGATCCAGTTCTATAAAATGCTTCTCGACAGCTATGCCAGTGAGCATGGGGCAAGGATGACAGCCATGCACCAGGCCACAGAAAATGCCGGCGAGATGCTGAAAGAGCTTCGACTGGCCTATAACAAAGCCCGACAGGCTACCATCACCCGTGAGATTATTGAAATTGTTAGTGGTGCAGAAGCACTGAAAGAGTAAAAACGTTTTAAAACAGGAGGTAATTATGTTGTCAGAAAAAATGGAAAAAGCACTCAACGAACAAATCAATGCTGAGTTTGAGTCGGCTTATCTCTACCTGTCGATGGCCACATGGTTTGAAGAGCAGAACCTTGATGGGATGGCCAACTGGATGATGATTCAGTTTCGTGAAGAGGAGACCCACGCTTTAAAAATATACGACTACGTTAACGAGCGTGGAGGCAGGGTGTTGCTGAAGCCGATCAAAGGGCCTAAAACAGAATGGGATAGCATACTGCAGGTGTTTGAAGAGACCCTGGAGCACGAAAGGCTGGTCTCATCGCTGATCAATAACTTAGTGAATATTGCTGTGGAAGAGAAGGATCATGCCACAAACAGCATGCTGCAGTGGTTTGTTGATGAGCAGGTAGAAGAGGAGGCCAGTGCCGACAAAATCGTTAACCAGCTTAAATTAATCGGTGACAACCCACAAGGTATCTTTATGCTTGACCGGGAGATGTCACAGCGCAATTTTGTTGACGAAACGGCCGGGTAAAGCCGATCTGCCGGATTCCAAAAAAAGAGAGGTGCTTCGAAGCACCTCTCTTTTTTTTTGGCTTGAAGCATCGCGAAGGTTTTACTCTTCGTCTTTCTGTGCTTCTTCGTACTCTTTCAGCAGTTTGGTTTGAACATCACCAGGCACCTGGGCATATTCAGAGAACTTCATGGTAAAGGAAGCCCTTCCGCTGGTGAGGGAGCTGAGCGATGTGCTGTATCTGTGCATTTCAGCCAGAGGCACTTTGGCATTGATAACCTGGAAGCTGCCATCAGAGCCCATCCCCAGAATGATGGCACGGCGACCTTGCAGGTCGGTCATTACATCACCCATCTTCTCTTCAGGAACCATCACGGAGATCTCATAAATGGGTTCCAGAATTCTGGGGCCTGCATTTTTAAAGGCATCGTTGAAGGCGTGCCTTCCGGCCAGCTTAAACGAAATCTCATTGGAATCAACCGGGTGCATCTTGCCATCATAAATGCTTACCACAATATCACGCGCGTAAGAGCCTGTCAGCGGCCCCTCTTCCATCTTCTCCATCAGCCCTTTCATAATGGCTGGTAAAAAGCGCGCATCAATGGCACCACCCACAATGCAGTTGTTCATAATCAGCTTGCCACCCCATTGCAAATCCACCTCGTCTTTGCCCCTGAGCGGAAACTCTTTGCTGTCTTCTTTCCCTTCATACCACGGCTCAATCATCATATGTACCTCCCCAAACTGACCGGAACCTCCACTCTGCTTCTTATGACGATAGGTGGCTTTGGCCGATTTGGTGATGGTCTCCCTGTAAGGAATCTTCGGTGCAATGAACTCAATGTCAATTTTATGGATATTGTCGAAATACCATTTTACCTTGTTGATATGCATATCACCCTGCCCCTCGAGAATCAGCTGCTTTTGCTCACGTGAATAGTTCACCAGCAATGTAGGATCGGAATGGTGCATCTCATACAGAAGGCTGTTCATCTTCTCGTCGTCAGTAGAGTTTGCTGCTTTCACGGCTGTGGTGTAGATAGGATCGGGGAACTCCATTTTGGCAACCGGGTGCTCTACCTTGCCATCGCCAATGGTGTGGTTGGTTTTGGTGTCTTTTAGTTTGATGGTAGCACCCACATCACCTGCAACAATTTTTTCAACCTTGTCGCGGTTCTTTCCACTCATTACAAAAAGCTGGGTCAGACGCTCTTTGCCCAGGTTGGTGAGGTTGATATAGTCGCCACCCTCTTTGATCTCGCCGGAGAAGACTTTAAAGTATGACACCTCTCCCAGATGGGGCTCTACCGAGGTTTTAAACACCAGTGCCATGGCCGGGCCGGCAGGGTCACATTTTATTTCAGCACCTGAAGTGTCAGGGCGACCGGGTATCTCAGCTGGTGAAGCGAGGGTCTGGGTAATGAATGACATCACACGCCCCGCTCCCATATTGCGTTTGGCACTGGTAGCAAACACAGGGAAGATGCTGCGTGTAATCATACCCAGCCTGATCCCTTCACGAATCTCTTCCGGCGTCAAAGTGCCCTCTTCAAAATATTTCTCCATCAAAGCCTCTGACCCCTCTGCCGCCGCTTCAACCAGCAACAGTTGTAACTCCTCTGCATTGCCCATCTCCGAAGCAGGAATATCCAACACCTCCGGCTTGCCACCATCCTTCGGATACTTCAGCATCTTCATGTCAATCAAATCAATCACAGAATCAAACTCCAACCCCGGGTTCAAAGGATATACAGCCGATACCACCTTGTCGCCAAACTGAGCCTTTAATTGGTTCATCGTTTCGGCCACATTCACCTTCTCGTGATCCAACTGGTTCAGTACAAAAAAGATCGGTTTCTCCAATTTACTGCACAAACGCCAGGTGATCTCTGTGCCCACCTGTACACCCTCCTGGGCGTTGACCAGCATCACCGCCGTGTCAGCAGCCGTAAGACCTTCTATCGTCTCTCCGATGAAATCATGAAAACCCGGCGTGTCAATAATGTTGATCTTTTTGTTGTTGTACTCTGCATGTAAAATCGAAGAGTAGACAGAGTTGCCACGCTCAAGTTCAATCTGCTTATAATCAGATACTGTGTTCTTGTCGTCAACGGTGCCCCTTCGGTTTATCTGCCCAGCCTCAAAAAGCATCGCCTCTGCCAGTGTGGTTTTACCCGACTTAGCCCCGCCTATTAAGGCAATATTCCGTACTTCATTGGTTTGATAAATCTTCATAATCTTTCTATCTGTTTGTGAATATTCTGCAATATGATGTATCCGGATCTACCCCTCCTGATAAGGGGCGTCAAAATTAGAAAAGATACCCGAGTTTTCAAAATAAAAATGTCTCTTCTACCTTTTCGAATCCATGGTGGATATCACCTTGTTCCACCCTTCCGGGTTAATTTTTGCCCCTATTCCCTGAATCACCTGTGCGGCCACCAGGCTTCCGTACCATGCACACGTATCCAATGGTTTGTTTAGGCTCAACCCATAGAGGAAGCCTGCGGCATAGAGATCTCCGGCGCCGGTGGTGTCAATGGCTTTGTCTTTTGTTGCCGGAACCTTCCACTGGCTGTTGCCATCAGAAACATAGGCTCCCTCTTTGCCCACCTTCACAACCGCTATCTCGCACATCTCCGAAATCACACCCAAAGCCTCCTCAGGCGCACAGCCGGTTAATGCCCTAGCCTCCTCTTCATTGGCAAACACAATGTCAACACCATCCCTGATCAGGTCCTTCAGATAATCGAGGTTGGCTTCCACCACATTGTAGCTCGCCATGTCTATCGATACCTTAAGCCCGGCCTGCCGCGCCTGTTGCACGATATGTGACGTGAGGTCCTGGTTGAACACCAGGTACCCCTCCAAATGCAACAGGTCACAACCATGGAAGTCTGTAGGGGAAATATCATCAGGTGTCAGTTCCACCGCTGCACCTAAAAAGGTGCCAAACGTGCGCTCTGAGTCAGGGGTGATGAAGGTGATGGCGGTGCCGGTAGGGCTCTTGCTCTGCAACAGCCGGGGACGGATGCCACTCTGCAACATATCGTCATGAAAGAAGCTTCCGTGGAGGTCGTTGCCAATCTTGCCGATATAGGACGTTTCAACACCCAGCCTGGCAAGGCCGTGCACCGTGTTGGCCGCCGACCCTCCCGAAGCAACACCCCTGGGAAAAGAATCCGTTAACGCCAGCAACTCACCGGCCCTGTCATGATCTATCAACTGCATGCTCCCCTTCGGAAGCCCGTTCTCTGTTAAAAAGGTCTCATCCTGTAACGTGATCAGAATGTCAACCAACGCATTGCCCAATCCAAGTATCTTCATGCGGCAAAGATAGGGGATTTAATGTGATGATGTGATGATGTGGAGAGTATATTAGATAGCCAACCGCCAAAACCCACACTGTCTGATTGTTTTTATGTAATTTTGCGGTGACAGAAATACGGATTTATGTACAGGAAATTCTATCTTTCATTGGTTACGCTAACGGTGTTGGCGGTTTCACTTTGTGCTCAACCGTTGCCATTGCAGGCTGAGGACCGCAGAGGTGATGCAGAGGATGTGCAGGGCAGTCCGGTGCAGTTCCTCAGTCGTTACCTTCAGATTCCTTCTGTGACAGGTAACGAGGGCACTGCCGGTGCGTTCTTTGCCGACGCCTGTCGCGAGGCCGGGTTGCATGTCAGGGTTTTTTCCGACAGAAACGACAGCTACAATTTTGCCGCTTCGTTGTACCCGTTGGATTGGGGTATGCCCAATGTTATTTTTCTGACCCATATTGATGTTGTCCCCGAAGGAGATCCTGCGATGTGGACCCATCCGCCGTACAGTGGTGCTGTGGCCGATGGCATGGTTTGGGGGCGCGGTGCGATTGACAACAAGGGGCATGGTGTGATGCAATTCTACGCTTTGAAGAGCTTTGTGGAAGTGGCGTCTGCCGGTAAGATGCCCTATAACTTCACGCTGCTCGCCGTTTCCAACGAAGAGGAGATGGGAAGCCTGGGTGCTGAATATGTGGTGAACAATTACCTCCAAGAACTGAACCCTGTAGCGGTATATGGTGAAGGGGGAGCAGGCACCAAAGGGGTAGTAGTGGCCGATACATCGCTGGTGGTGTTTGGCATAGAAACGGTACAGAAAAGGGTGTTGTGGTTTCAACTTGAAACGAACAGCTCCGCAGGGGGGCATGGATCCATTCCAACCAGAAAATGTCCCACCAGAGAGATCGTACTGGCAACCAATGCGCTGATTAAACACAAACCCAACATGGTTTTAACCCCCACGGTGAGAAATATGTTATCGGAACTTGCCGATCACGAACGGGGCATACGGAGACTTGCCATGAAGAACGCCGGTGTGTTTCTCCCTTTTACAGAAGGGCTGTACCACCGTGATGAGCTGTTGGCCTCTCTGTTGACTAACACTCTAGCGCTCACCAGTATTCGCAGTGACCAGACAGCACATAATCAGATTGCCCAGGGTGCAACTGCCAATTTCGACAGCAGATTACTACCGGGGGTTGATGCAGAGGACTTCCTATCTGCCATCAGAAAACGTATCAGACGGTATAATGTTAACCTGGTGATACTCCAGCACCCCGAGCCTGCCGTGGTGTCTGACCAGGGGCACTACTACGGGGCAATCGAAAAGGCTGTAACCACCATATTCCCCGATGCAGCCGTTATCCCCATGCTTTTCCCCGCTGTGAACGATAACCGCTTCTTCAGAAGACACAACATCCCAACCTATGGCATCACCCCCGCCATCCTCTCTCATGAGTTGCTTATGACCATCCATAACTTCGATGAACGGATCCCGGTGAAAGCTGTCTATGATGGCATTGAAGTGTACAAAGCACTGATCAGAACCCTGATTGGCACCCATGGCACCGATTCCATCTGATGCCCAATGCCTCTCCTCGTTAGCCGCTCTATCAATCCTTCCGCGCGAAACCGACTTGCGCAACTTGATGAAGTGATCCTCTTCGGAACCGAAGATGTTACCTACCCCTCGATCTCCAACCACCCCGATATCTTTTTCTGTCCAGTGGACAACCATCTGATCGCTTCATCAGCTGTACCTCAACGCACCGTGCAGCAGATCATCCATAGCGGCGTATCTCTTGAAGTGGTGCCTGAACAACCGGGTATGGCCTATCCCCGGTCAGCACTCTTTAATGCGATGGCAACCCGTGATTACCTGATTCATCGCACCGACATCACCCAGCAGCGCATCAAAGAGAGATGTCAGAATATGGTCAAAATACATGTGAACCAAGCCTATACGCGATGCAATCTGTTGTCTTTGGATCAGACGCATTGGATCACCTCAGACCGTGGTATAGAGAGGGCGTTGCAATCGCATGGCCTCACCACCCTGTATGTGGATCCTCGTGCAGTGCGACTGGAAGGCTTCCCCCATGGTTTTTTCGGAGGTTGTTGCGGGGTATTCGGCTCCATGCTGCTGGTGAACGGATCGTTGGAAACGCTCGGTGAATCGGAACAGGTCAGAGGTTTTGTTGAAAAAGCCGGTTTTTCACTACTGGAGTTACACAAAGGAGCACTTCATGACATAGGGGGTATTATGGCCTGTTAACGGGTCAGAGCACCTGTTCCATCACCCTTTCAGGGAGGTTATCGAGGGCTCTTTTCAGCGGGGCAATGTCTGATTTGTATTGATCGAGATGATCCGGGTCAACAGGGTCTGCCGGTGGTGATTCCAGGGTGAGGGGGTTGATAGGTGTGCCGTAGCGGTACACCCTGAAGTCGAGGTGTGGCCCTGTAGAGAGGCCGGTGCTGCCAACATAGCCTATCAGGTCGCCCTGGCTTACACGCACACCCGGTCTGATCCCTTTGGCAAAATTGCGCAGGTGCATATACTGGGTGGTATAGGTGCTGTTGTGACGGATTTTCACCATGTTGCCGGCCGCTCCGGCATAACGCGCTTCCAATACAGTACCGTCTCCAATGGTGCGCACCGGTGTGCCGGAAGGTGCTGCATAATCCACTCCGTGATGAGGACGGTGCCGACGGAGAATAGGATGATACCGACTGTGCGAAAAGTGACTGCTGATGCGGCTAAACTGCAACGGAGCCTTTAAAAACTCCCTCCGAAGTGAAACCCCTTCATGATCAAAATACTGCATCACACTGTCTTGCTCATACTTGAATGCGTAATATGGCCTGCCGATGTGCTCAAACCATGCAGCATGGATCGTTCCAACACCTATTGAAGCTCCTTCAACCAATAATTCATCATATATCACCTTGAAACGATCCCCCGTCTGAATGCCATAAAAGTCGATAACCCACGCAAAAATATCACTCAGGTTTAAAATCAGGGCCGGGTTTTTACCATCTCCACGCATCGCATTCCATAACGATGAGAGGATGATGCCGCTGTACTCGTGCCGTAGCGTGTCAACAGGCAACGAACCAAGGTATATACCCTTCGGGCTGCCGAAGTCAAATACAACATAATCAACTCTGTTGATATGGTATACGAAAAACCGAAGCGAATCATTACGCGCCTTGTCGAAGAAATAAACGCAGCGATTGTTGGCCCGTATCCTTCTTAAGTCGAATAAAGTATCTGCCAGCAATACCATCTCGTGCACCTCTGCAGGGCCAATGCCAACGGCCGCCATCAAGCCGCCAAAATGTGCGCCTGAGGGAATCACACTGTCAACCACCCGATAGGGTGTTAACTCAACCCCATACCGCTTATCCACAGCCACTGCCGCCGTGGTATCGGCCTCTTCGTCAAAAGGTAAAGGGGCTTCTAATGATCTGACACCCCATAAAACGGATAAAATCAATACGATAACAATAGTAACACCTGCCAGAAAATGTAACCTCTTTCTCTTCCCCATCATTTGTTTTAATAATCCCTGATCAATCTTGCATAGATCGCCGGTGGAATCACTTTGTCATCAATCTTCATCTCCAGCAGATCTTCATACTGACTTAAAAAGTCGGATAATTTGCCATATTGAATACCCGCCATTCTAAGCCTGGTACCCAACTCGGCCAAATTTACCCAACCATCTTTGCTCACACACTCCATCACAGATTGTATGATCACCGCTTCAATCTCTTCTCTTTCCATAGCTATTGAAGTTTTGGTTTTTAAGTAAATCTGTAGGTTTGCAGCCCCAAAGATACGAAAAAAACATCGGCTTTTTACCTCTCTGTTGAAAAGTTGTGCCTGTTTTTAGCTTTTATTAACAACTGTCAGCTGTCAACAGTTGATTCGAGCAATCAAGCAAACCTCGCAAATATACGTCGACGGGATGTTAGGGGCTATGACGCTTCCATTTCAACAAAAATACGGATCTTTGGCCAGTTATTTAACGTACGAAAGGGAGAAACAAATGGCAATGATCACATTGGAGGGCATGGATTTTTACAGCTTTCACGGGCATTTTGCTGAAGAGCAGAAAATCGGGACCCATTTTGAAGTGGATTTGAGCGTAGAGGTTGCAACAGATGACGCGGAGCGTTCTGATCATCTCACAGACACACTCGACTACCAGTCGCTCTACCGGTTGGTGAAAGGTGAGATGGAGAAGGATTCAAAGCTGTTAGAACATGTTGCACGTCGTATCATTGACGCTGTATACAACACCTTTCCTGCGGTGACCTGGGTTGAAGTTACGGTTGCCAAACTCAACCCACCCCTTGGTGGCAAAATTGGAGCGGTCAGTGTTACCCTGGAGGAGTAGCGGCAACCTAACGGCTGCGTGACAAACGGGCTCATTTGTCTGCACCCGTCAATGGGTGGTGCCTGTAGGTTGTCACCATACCGTTACGGCAGAACACATTGCGGAGGTTTCTCTCTGTGAAAATGTGTTTCCTGTAGATCGTTTTTTTTTGGTTTCGATGTTTTGTGATTGAAGAAAAATGTATTATTTTTGCCGAATGAAACGGTCTCGTGGCCGAGTGGCTAGGCAGCGGTCTGCAAAACCGCCTACAGCGGTTCGATTCCGCTCGAGACCTCAAAAAAACATCAAGCGATAATTGTCAGGTGACAGTTATCGTTTTTTTTTGCTATGACAATTGACGACAAGCGTTTCACAGAGGGGTTGGAGGGGGATCGTATGGACCTGGTTCGGTCAGCCCCCAAGAGCGACCTTCACAACCACGCTGCCCTGGGCTTTCGCAGGGAGGTGCTGGCCCGCTGGTCAGGTCGTGAAATAGCACCCCCGCCACAGCGAATGGATGACTTGGCCGCCATGGATCAGTGGATCAAAGAGGAGGTGTCTCCCCTGTACAATGACCCGAAATGCCTCCGCTTTGCGCTGCGTGCACCCTTTGCCGAAGCATGGAACGATGGGGTTACACTCCTCGAAATGAGCTTCGACATCACCTTCATAAAATCATTCCACAACAACCCCGGCCGGTTCGCAGAAGCCATTGCAGAAGCACACAAAACAGTGGCCCCGGACATTGACTTCAAGCCGGAACTGGGAATCGCCAGAGACCTCCCCCCGGAGGTGTATATCCCGCTGGCCAAACAATGTATCGATACAGGCGGGTTCACATCCATAGACCTCTACGGCACAGAAAAAGCCCAACCTCCCGAAAAATACACCGAACTGTTCCATTATGCCCGTACCAAAGGCCTTAAAACCAAAGTGCATTCCGGTGAATTCGGCAACGTTCACGACATGATGCATACCATCAAAGTGCTGCAACCTGATGCCGTTCAGCACGGCATCGCTGCCGCTCACTCAGAACAGGCCATGAAAACCCTTGCAGCGGAATACATCACACTCAACATCTGCCCAACTTCAAACATCAGACTCTCCAGGGTGAAAGACTACGCAACACACCCCATCAAAACACTTTTCCATGCAGGTGTGTCGGTAACCATTAACTCAGACGATATCATGGTGTTCGAGCAGAATGTATCTGACGAATACCTGAACCTTTACCGTGCCGGCCTTTTCTCAGCTACAGAACTGAACAGCATCAGAACGAATGGGTTGAAACAGGCATGTCACAGAAATTAAGTACCTTTGCTCCATAAATAGTTATTTACAGCTGTTTTTATTTTTTATGAAAAGATTATTTTTAACAACCGTTTTTCTGGCATTTGTTATCGCATTGTTTGGGCAAGTTGCTGAGTCATTGCCCCGCACCTTCGGAACCCTTTCTGCTGAGGAGCGGGATCATCAGCATTCTGCCGATCCTGTTCAGATACAGGATCGGGGTGTGGATGGTGTGACCATTCATTATGTTCCTGAGGATCTTAGTGTGCGTTCTGAGGTAATTGACGGCAAGCAGTGGGATCGGATTCGCATTCCCGGGTATCCTATGTCGCAGGATGTTGGCATGCCACAGCTTCCGGCACGCAGTGAGGTGATCATGGTGCCTGAAGGGGCCACCTTTGATTTCTCTTTCACCCATTCTGCACCTGTTATTCAACCTGGCTTTCGTGTTTATCCCACCTTGGAGCCTGCCACCGACAGGTATGGTGACCCTGAGCCTGCGTTTGCTTTCGACACCCTTGCTTACCAAACCGATGCATTCTGGCCTCCTGCCCCTGTAAGGAAGGTTACGGTACAGGCCCTCAGAGGGATGCAGGTGATTTGGTTTGATATCATGCCTGTGGCATTCAACCCGGTAACAGGGGAGCTGAAGGTGTATGATGAGCTCACCCTGGAGGTGAACTTCCAGGGTGCTACACAGTTTATGGACTATACACTCCATTCAGAATCCTGGCTGCGTAATTTCCCCCTGGTGGGCGCCAACGCTGCATCGCTGGCAGATGAGATCCATGAACAACTGCAGGCTGCCTTTCAACCGGAAGGGACTTCGTCACAGCCGGTGGGAGGATACATCATCCTTACCGATTCGCTGTTTATCGACGCTTCGGAAAAACTTGCCGACTGGAAGAGGCAACTGGGATACCGTGTGGATCTGGTGGCCGGAACAAACTGGACTTTCCCTGACATGAGGGATTCAGTAAAAGTGAGGTACGACAATTGGGTGCCCAAGCCCGATTACCTCCTGATTGTAGGTGATCACGACAGGCTTCCTGCACAGATGTTGCTCAACCCTGATAACATCCTCTTTGGTTCAGACCTCCACCTCGTAACCCTCGGGCAACAGGTGTTTGGTCACCTGCCCGATATGGCACGAGGCAGACTGTCAGTGGTCTCACCAGCCCAGGCAATGACAGTGGTGAACAAGATCATCAACTATGAGAGGACACCTCCGGCGGATTCATCGTTCTACCTGACCGGACTGAATGCCGCACAGTTTCAGGATGACGATTTCGATTACCATTGTGACCGGCGCTTTGTTCATACCAGTGAAGAGATACGCGACTATCTTCTCTCGCAAGGGTACCAGGTGAACCGTGTCTATTATGCTGATACCGTGAACTCCACTCCATTGTTTTACAACCAGAGCTACTACTCCAACGGTCAAAGCTTACCGGCTGACCTGCTGTCACCTTCGTTTAACTGGAAGGGAAACGCCACACACATACGGAACCATATCAACAATGGTGCATTCTACGTATTGCACCGTGACCATGGTTATGCCGGTGGCACCGGCTGGCATGCACCCCACTATGTGTCGTCGCATGTGAGTCAGCTTACCAATGGCAACAAAACGCCTATCGTGTTCAGTATCAATTGCCATACCGGTGAGTTTACCCTTCCTGAATGCTTCGCTGAGCGCTTTCAGCGCCACCCCAATGGGGGTGCCGTAGGGGTGGTGGCTGCCTCATATTATAGTTACAGTGGCTGGAACGACGGACTGTCCATTGGCATGTTTGATGCCATCTGGTCGCAGCCCGGGCTGTTGCCCGCTTTTGGTGCCGGCGGAATCTTCTCTCCTGTCATCACCCCACACCAGGATATCCGGAACATGGGATTTGTGATGAACCATGGACTGCTCAGGATGACCCAAACGTGGAGCTCTGCGTTGGGGCCTGCACAGTACCAATACCGGCTGTACCACTACTTCGGAGACCCCTCCATGAGAATCCGTACCGCTCCTCCCACGCAGATCGTGGCACAACACCCCGACACCATCGTATGTGGAACCGCTTCGATCCAAATCACCGCAGTGAACTACCCCAATGCCGTGGCAACGCTTACCCTGCCCGGAGAAAAAGTGGGTGTAACAACCCTGGTAAATGGTGCAGGAACACTCTCCATCAAACCCTTTTCATCACCCTATCTTCTGCTTACCATTAGCGGACCGGAGCATGTAGCATACATAGACACTGTGTTTATCACCACTTCACCACTGAATGTAATACACCATGTGGAGCCGGTGAAGTGTTATGGATCCTCCGACGGGAGCATCCGTCTTGAGCTGGCCTGTGGCGAAGCGCCTTTTGTGGTGAATTGGGCCCACGGCCCCAACCAACAGAACCTGCACCAACTGCCGGCAGGTACCTACCACTACACAGTAACCGATGCCACCAACACGGTGGTGAGTGATTCAATCGTACTGATCAACCCACCTTCACCAATACAGGTGCAGGCCGATGTCACTGACGTCAAATGCTACTACGGTAAAAACGGTGCCATAGAGCTCACCAAGCAGGGTGGTGTGCCACCTTACACCCTTCGGTGGTCTAACGGAAGGGAGACCGCTTTGATAGACAACCTGAGTGCAGGGAATTTCACCGTAACCCTTACAGATTCATTAGGGTGTGTGTATGTTGACAGCTTCATCGTGACGCAGCCGATGCCACTGCAGATTGCAGATCAGGTGGCACATGATGCCGGCAACTGTACCGGATCAGCCACTGCGTTGCCCACAGGAGGAACACCCCCTTACAGCTACCTGTGGAATGACCCTGATGGACAAACCACCCAAACTGCTGCCGGTTTGTGCTACGGCACCTACAGGGTATGGGTCACCGACAGCAACGAGTGTGTCACCGTGCGTAACTTTACCATTCACAACATCTCCGGCCTCGAGACCATGCCACAGGAGGATGCGCTGCTCTTTTTCCCCAACCCTCTGGATCGCTCTGAACTCACCATTCAGCTACCATCGGATCTTCCGCCGGCTGAATACCGTGTAACCGTATTAAACGCCATCGGTCAGGAGGCGTACCAAGGGCTCCATACCCCTGAGGGTGGGATCATACAACTCAACCCCTACCCTGTGCGAAGAGGTGTAAGCTTCGTGATCGTAAGCAATGAGTCGAAGGGTATTTTGCTGCGAGGCAAGGTGGTGGGAATTTAATCAGGAGTTATTCCGGATATAACGTACCCGGCTCCTTCGCCCATCAGGATGCCTCACCACCCTGAGCAACCCCCTTATGTACCTGTAGCGGGTGGTGGCGCTTGCCATAATCCCGGGCACCGATACTGTTTCCTCTTGCAGAAGCTGGTCTTTCCGGTACTTTGCCAGTCGTGTCATCGACAGCTCCCCTTCGGGACAAAAGACCCGTGTAACCGATTGGCTTCGCTGCCTGTGGTACTGTATGCTTCCATAGGCTGCTCCACGGTAGTCGATACGGGTTAGCTCGCCAAAGGCATATACGTA
Source organism: Lentimicrobiaceae bacterium (assembly GCA_007119395.1). Classification (GTDB taxonomy): domain Bacteria; phylum Bacteroidota; class Bacteroidia; order Bacteroidales; family SKPS01; genus SKPS01. The sequence continues at coordinate 5,813 of SKPS01000281.1, read as the reverse complement.
CTGAGCAGTCCGCAAGGTATCTCCTGCGACGGAGACCTCAGTGGATGAAGCCACCTGGCCACCGGTGTGGTAATCAAACGTCACCGTGGAGTACAAGGTGTCATGAAGAAACACCCGCTTCATGATCAGCCTGCCCGCTGTGTTGTAATGCAGCTCCTCCCTGCGCGGCTCCCCATGGCGCTGCGCCTGCTGCCCTGAAATACGACCATCTGTTACCGAACGCGTTAAAAGGGTGTCGGCTGTGCCACCCGCCGGCACAGTCACGATGCCGGTCAGCCTGCCCGTACTGTCGAAATGGTAGTACGATGTTTCCGTGCCACTCAACCTGCCACTGGTTACAATCTTTGCCGTTACAATGCCTCTGGCTGCCAATCGCTCAGGGTGAAAAACCACCTCGTGACGAACAATCTGCCCGTTGAAGCAGAGTGGCATCATCATAAAAAACACTACAATCAGTATCCCGGACTTCATAGGCATTGGCGTTGAAGGGTGTGGGTATTATGATCAGGGCACCAGAGCGGAGGTGAAGGTCACTGCGTGAGCACTGAAATAGCCCAACGCCCCGTTTGAGATATTCCCTTTGATATTGGCCGGAGGGCCGGCTCCTCCCCCTTGACTCCAGACAGTTTCCAGCATAAAGGTCACCAGAAAAGTGTAGTATTCCCTGGTGAGCGAGCGTGTGGCTACCTTGATGGTGTCACCGGGTTCAGCTTCAACATTCATAAACATGGTCAGGCCCGGAAGGTAACTGCCATTCACAAATGTGTCATCAATAAAGATGGTTTTGTTGAGGGTGTCGGTTTGGAGCACTCCATTAACATAGTAAAGCCACTGATAGCAGTCGTCAGGTGTGGGTGGCTCCTGTCCCCATCCGCTGATTTTGTATACCGGCGGATTGGAGAGTGGCATTTGGGGTTCCACCACAATGGAGTCGAGGGTCATTACCGGTTTCAACAGATCGATAGCAGTATACTCTTCTATTTCACCATCTTGGTTGATGTCAACTCCGGTGATGGTAAGGGTATAGTATTTTCCATGTACTCCTTTCACTGTGGGGTCTGTTTCATAGATGCCGGGTGCCACCTCAGAGAGGAGGAACACCTGCTCGCCATCGCTGATCTGTACAATGGCACCGGTGACCGGAGGCGGGGGCTGGTCTGTGAAGTATTCGCTGCTCAGGGTCAACACCACCCTGTGTGCCTGCTCTTGATCGGTGATGCTCCCCTCAACCACCAAACGGGTGTAGGTGGTGTCAAGGTCTAATTCAATCGGCTTGCGACACCCCGCATACACCAGTAAAACCAGTGTAAGTAAAATCAAATGCTGGGCGTTGGGATACTTCTTCATGGTATTAAAATCTGAAATTATAGGTTACAGCCGGAATAATAGGGAAGAGATAGATCATCTCTGCTTCCATGATACCGGGGTTTTCTCTGTCTCGTACAAAATTGATTACAAAGGCATTGTGTCTGTTGTATGCATTGTAAACCGAGAACGACCAGGAGCTTTGCCATCCTCTTTGTTTTTTGGCGGGTGGATCCCAGGTCACTCCCAGGTCAAGGCGGTGGTAACTGGGCATACGGTAAGCATTGCGGTCGCTGTACACAGGAGCAACGATGTTACCGTAAACGAATCTTCCGGTGGGGAAGGTGACGGGCGCCCCGGAGGCATATACCCAGGTGAGAGAGGCTGATAGATTGTCCTGAATCTCGTAGCTGGCCACAATGGAGATATCGTGCGTACGGTCGTATGGCGACAGGTACGGTTTTCCATCATTGATCCAAGGTGACACACGGGTGCTGCGACTGAGGGTATAACCTATCCATCCGGTCAACCGGCCTGTCTGCTTTCTCACGAGCAGCTCCATTCCGTAAGCTTCCCCTGTGGCAATACGCACCTCCCCCTCAATGCGCGGGTTGAGCAACAACTCCGCATGATCCTTGAAGTCAACCTGGTTGTCCATCTGCTTGTAATACACCTCTATGGAAGTCTCAATCGTGTTGTTCAGGAAATTGCGATAATAACCCACCGAAATCTGGTCTGCTGTCTGAGGCTTGATGTTCGGGCCCGATGGTAGATACACATCCAGCGGTGAACCGATGGTGGCGTTGCTGGCCAAATGGATGTATTGCGCCGTGCGGTTGTAACTGCTTTTAAAACTCGACTTGCTATTGAGCTGCCATACCACATTCACCCTGGGCTCCCACGCTGAATACCTGTTGAAAATGTTTCCACGACCATACACCACAGAGTCAAGTGGCAAAAACTGTTCGTCGAAACGGTATATGGTGCCCGGGCCTATGTTTTGAAACATGCTGTAACGCACTCCATATAATATGGTAAGCTGCTCAGAGATCTTGTAATCGTCTGAAAGATACACCCCATGCTGCAACGCTTTGTATCCCGGAATTTTTAAGTCACCAAAGATGGTCTCTTCACCTCGCCCTTCAGCATAACCCGGCAAAAAATCGTGATAGGTTGACTGCATTCCGAAGCGGATGGTGTGATCAGGAGAGGTGTACCATACGAAATCAGCCTTGAATGAAAAATCGTCCATCATAGAGACCCACTCAAAACCCTGCACATTGTCGTCAATGCCCAGCCGGTAGTCATACTTACTGTAGATAAGGCTGATATTGGAGAAGAGTTGCGGGGAGAAGAGGTGGTTCCACCTGAGTGTAACCGAGTTGTTACCCCAACCCATGCTGAATGGAGGAAACTCTTCACTGCTGCGCAGGCTTACGATATCACGGCCACTGTATGCCGACAAGAACAATCTGTTTTTTTGGTCTGCTATCAGGTTGACTTTTGTGTTGAGGTCATAAAAATAGAGGCGGTTGTTTCTGAGTTCATCTCGTGACGACAGTTTAAGAAAGATATCGGCATAGGATCTGCGGCCGGCCAACAGGAAAGAGCTTTTGTCTTTGATCAGGGGCCCTTCCAGGGTGAGCCTCGACGAGATGGTGCCGATGCCACCCCGGCCGGCAAAGTCTTTCATGTTGCCTTCGCGCTGCTGAATATCCAGCACCGACGACAATCGTCCACCGAAGCGAGGAGGCATATCCCCTTTGTAGAGCTTCACCTCTTTCACAGCATCGTTGTTAAACACAGAGAAGAAACCCAACAGGTGACTGGCATTGTAAATGGTTGCCTCGTCGAGCAACACCAGGTTCTGGTCCTTTGACCCCCCTCTTACGCTGAACCCTGTGGTGCCTTCACCGGCCGACTGCACACCTGGCAGCAGCTGGATCGCCTTAAGAACATCCACTTCGCCCATCAGTGCCGGTATCCGCTCAATCGTACGTATGTCCATCCGTACCGATCCCATCTCACGTGCCGTGATGTTCTCTGAAGTGCTCTCCCCGCTGATCACCATGGGCTGTAATACCTCACGTCGTGGCTCCAACTCAATGTCGTACTGAAGGGTGCCGTCCAAAGTGATCGCCAGGTTCTTGGTTGTGTACCCCACATAAGTGATCACCAACTGGTAAAAACCCGCCGGCATCGTGATGGAGTAAAACCCGTAATGGTTCGAGGCGGTGCCCGTTTGTAACTCCTCAACATAGATAGAGGCCCCTATCAAATGCTCTCCATTGGATGCATCACGAATGTGACCGCTTAATGTATACCGCTGCGCCTGAAGCGATGTGACCGATATCAACATCCATCCCAATAAAAAAAAGCAAATGACTGTATCTGATCTTCTCAATACCCTGTTCATAATCCTTGTTCTCACTCTGTGGTTCTTCCCTTTCTATACATCCCGAAATAGCCTACCCAAGCTCCTCATCACGTTAGCGTGCCCTCTCAGTGGCTCTCCGCCCATGCGACAACAGTACCGCCGGTTCCACGTAACCATTCACACGCTGTAATAACCCCCCCCGGTCGTTAAGGAACAACAGGGTTGGATAACCCCTTATGCCGTAAACGCTTACAATGTGCCGACCAAACGACTGCTCCCCGTCAAGGGTGATGTTGATGAAATGGTCATTGAAATAGGCCGCCACAGCAGAATCTGTATATACAAAACGGTGTAGCCGCTTGCAGAAACCACACCATACCGCGTATACGTCAACAAAAACAGGCTTGCCCGTCTCCTTTGAAACCGTCATCACCGAATCCCACTGCTCCTGCGATGAGATGGTGGTGAATGTGATGGATGTTGAACCAAATACATCGCCTCCGTAAAAAAAGAAAGGGAGCAACGCAAAGGCAATCATTAATCTTTTTATCATGATATTGTCTGTTGAATGATTAAGTACATGTTATTATACAAAACTACAACTATATTTGTTTGTTGTTAAAACAAAACATTTCTTAAAGAATCGTTTGACCAGTTGCCTTTTACACACGGAGGCAATCTCTCAACCGGTTCTGAGACAAGGAGTATCTATGGAAAAACAATCGATTGTTGTGCATTGGTTTCGCCGGGATTTGCGGCTGCAAGACAACCATGCCCTGAGTCTTGCCTTGCAGAGTGGGTTGCCGGTGCTGCCACTGTTTATTTTTGATCACCACATTACAGAAGGTCTTTCTTCTGATGATGCGCGGGTTGGTTTTATCGGAGAGTCATTGCAGCGTCTCGACAGCTCTTTGCGTGAGCAAGGGACCTTTTTGGTGGTTGAGGAGGGTGATCCGGTGGAGGTGTTTCAGCGGTTGCTTGCCCGCTACCATGTAAGGGAGGTGTACCTCAACGCTGCCTATTCCCCTTATGGCCGGGCGCGTGATGAGAAGGTGATGGGGCTGCTCACTTCAAAGGGGGCGCGTTGTGTGTCTGTGAACGATCATCTGGTGATGGCACCCGGAACGGTGATGAAGGGTGACGGAACGCCTTATACAGTGTTTACTCCTTTTATGAAGCGATGGAAGAGTCTGTTTCATGATGATCTGCTACGCCCTTACCCGGTAGACCTTTCAAGGATGCAATCTTTTGAGGATGAGGCTCCGCCTCCGTTTTCAGGGTTGCCCAAAGGGTTCAGGCGCTCGTCGGTCAGTGTGCCACCATTTGATCTTTCGGCTGAACTGCTGGCGGGATATGCTGCCATGAGGGATCGTCCTGATATAGAGGGCACTTCCCTGGCGGGACCGCATCTGCGGTTTGGCACCCTTGGCGTGAGAGAAGCCGTAAGAACAACCCAAAAGCATAGTGAAACCTTCCTTAATGAGCTTATCTGGAGAGAGTTCTTTGCACACATCCTGTACCATTACCCCCGTGTGGAGACAGAGAGCTTTAAGGGGCGGTTTGACCTGATGCCCTGGGTGAATGATGCCACCCAAATAGAGCTGTGGAAAACCGGAAGAACAGGTTTCCCAATCGTGGATGCCGGGATGCGCCAGCTTGTGGCTACCGGGTGGATGCACAACAGGGTGCGTATGATTGCTGCTTCGTTGTTGGTGAAAGACCTGTTGGTGGACTGGCGTATTGGCGAAGGGTTTTTTGCGATGCACCTTCTCGACTATGAGCTGGCGTCAAACAATGGCAACTGGCAATGGGCCGCAGGCACCGGTTGTGATGCTGCCCCTTTCTTCAGAATCTTCAACCCATTCACGCAGCAAAAGAGATTTGATCCGGAAGAGAAGTACATCCGCAGATGGATTCCCGAATATGGCACGGCAGCCTATCCGGAGCCAATGGTTGACCATCAGGTTGCGCGGCAACGTGCCCTGGATGCCTACCAGAGTACAGGCCGCTGAACAGACTATTTTTTGTTGAACTGGGTCATCGTGCGCTCAGCACCAATGGTCACAAAACCAATCACCATATCGGCTGCTACCTCCATCCGCTCCATCACATGCTCACGCTCTTCAGGAGC
>SKPS01000031.1 GCA_007119395.1 Lentimicrobiaceae bacterium | reverse complement strand
TGACCAGGTGATGCCCCAAACGCGTGAAGCGATCAACCACGCCCAGGCTGCCGGCGTACCATTGGTATTTGCCATCAATAAGATCGACAAACCGGGTGCCAATCCAGAGAAGGTGAAAGAGCAGCTGGCATCCATGAATCTGTTGGTTGAAGACTGGGGCGGAAAGTACCAAAGCCAGGACATATCGGCCAAGAAGGGTTTACATGTGGAAGAGCTACTCGAAAAGGTTCTTCTGGAAGCTGAAATGCTCGATTTGAAGTGCAACCCCAAGCGACCTGCAGAAGGTACCATTATCGAATCATCACTGGATAAAGGGCGTGGGTACGTTGCGAAACTGTTGGTACAGAACGGTACTTTGTCGGTGGGTGATATTGTTTTGGCGGGCTGTTATCATGGCCGTGTGAAGGCGATGTACAATGAACGAAACCAAAAGATAAAAAAGGCGGGCCCCGGAGCAGCCGTATTGTTATTGGGACTACACGGAGCGCCACAGGCTGGCGATACCTTTAACACGATGAAAGATGAAAAAGAGGCCAAAGCCATTGCAAGCAAACGTTTGCAACTCCAGCGTGAACAAGGTATCAGAACCCAGAAGCATATTACCCTTGATGAGATAGGACGAAGGATTGCAATTGGCGACTTTAAAGAGTTGAATATCATTGTTAAAGGTGATGTAGACGGCTCCGTAGAGGCACTGTCTGATGCATTGCTGAAGCTTTCCACTCCGCAGGCACAGGTGAATGTGATCCATAAATCGGTAGGTGCGGTATCGGAAACGGATGTAATGCTGGCATCTGCATCAGATGCCATTATTGTGGCATTCCAGGTACGCCCCTCCATGGCTGCCCGTAAACTGGCCGAACAGGAGCAAATCGATATCCGCCTCTACTCCATCATCTACCAGGCAATCGATGAAATAAAATCGGCACTGGAAGGGATGCTTGCACCAGAGATCGAAGAGAAAATCACCAGCAATGTTGAGGTCAGGGAAACCTTTAAAATCACCAAAGTGGGTACTGTTGCAGGCTGTATGGTACTCGATGGTAAGATCACCAAAAGCTCAAACATTCGTGTTATACGAGATGGCATCGTAGTGTACACCGGAAAACTGGGATCACTGAAACGGTTTAAAGACGATGTAAAAGAGGTGTCATCCGGTTACGAATGTGGATTGAACGTTGAGAATTTCAATGATATCAAAGTGGGCGATATTGTTGAAAGCTACGAAGAGGTTGAGGTGAAGAGAAAACTGTAAACCATCTCCTTTTTTAAGGGTTTATTCATCCTGGCTTTTCAGTCACAGGCCTGTTTATTTGTACAGCTCTTCTGAGAGAATATACTGGTACACTTTTTTAGGAAGAAAGCAACCCATCTCTTTTCCCTCTTTGATTCCATCACGGATAAAGCTGGAGGAGATTTCAATCATCGGTGCGTGGGTTTGCACAATCTTTGCCCCCTGCGGTGGTTGGCTATTTTCAGTGCCGGGTCGGGGATACACAAACAGTGGATAACGCTTGATGATCTCCTCAGCTTTATACCAGGTCGACAAGGTAGCAAGGTTATCACTCCCCATGATCAACGAAAAACGTCTGTTAAGGTAACGCTCTTCCAGGTGTGCCAAGGTGATGGCTGTGTATGAGGGTTGTTCAAGTTGCAGTTCTATATCACAGATCTTTACACCGGCTATACCATCTATTGCCATTTCAAGCATTTTCAGCCGCAGTGAATCATCCAGCAGGTCCACTTTGTTTTTGTGCGGGTTGTGTGGTGACAACACGAGCCACACCTCTTCAAGTTCAGTAAATTGCTTCATGTAAGAAGCGATCATCAGGTGCCCGTGGTGAACCGGATTAAACGAGCCGAACATCAGGCCGGTATATATCTCTTTATGTGTCATTTGCTTAGAAATTCCTTCACCTTGGAACACACTTCCATGATCGCTGTTTCGAGATGATCATTGATCACAATGGTGTCAAACCGTTCGGCATAGCTCATCTCCCAACGCGCTTTATCAACTCTCTTTTGTAATGATGCATCTGTTTCAGTACCTCTCCCCTGAAGCCGTTCCCGCAAGGTATCAAGGTTGGGAGGCATGATGAACATTGACAAGGCTTGTTCACCAAAGAAATCTTTCACCTTCAATCCACCCATCACATCAATATCAAAAACCAAGTGCCTGCCAATACTCAATCTGCTTTCCACTTCCCGTTTCAGGGTTCCATAAAAAGTGCCTGGGTATACCTCCTCATATTCAACAAAATCACCATTTTGGATGTGCGCTTTAAACACCTCCTCATCAAGGAAGAAATACTCTCTACCGTGCACCTCACCGTTTCGGGGTTTTCTGGTGGTAGCCGATACGGAAAAGTCCAGTCCATCAACACGTTCGAACAGAGCGCGCACCAAAGTGGTTTTGCCGGCTCCGCTGGGAGCTGAGAAAATGATAAGCTTCCCCATCTTTTTCATGGTATCGAATCCCCTTTATAAAACGTTGAACAACTGCTCCTTGATTTTCTCCAACTCATCCTTCATCTCCACTACAATCTGTTGGATGGCAAAGTTCTGTGCTTTGGCACCCAATGTATTGATTTCCCTGCCGATCTCTTGTCCGATAAAACCCAGTTTTCTTCCATTGGCACCAGGTGCACCCAACACATCCAGAAAATACCTCAGGTGGTTTTCAAGTCGCACCTTCTCTTCTGTAATGTCTAATTTCTCAATGTAAAAGATCATCTCTTGCTCCAGTCTGTTTTGATCCACAGCACCGTGAAGCAAGTCGGCATGATCAGCCAGTGATTTTTGTATTTTTTCTCTGATTCTGAGGGTTCTCTCTTTCTCCAGGGGGGATATTTTTTCCAGTTTCGGGATGATCTGCTCAATTCTTCCTGCCATCTCTTCCTTCAGCCCGGCACCCTCTTGCTCACGAAAGAGGTTCACCTGGTTGATACACTCCTTCACAATTGCCAGAAACTGGTTCCGCTCTTCCGGTGTGTGTTTCCGGGATTCCTGCTGTAGCACTTCGGGCATTTTCAGCAATATCTCAAGGTAGTTATCGGTTTGTTGAATATTGAGTTCTTTTTCAAGCTGATGCAAACGTTCATGCCACAATTTGGCCATGGAGGTATTTAGCTCAGGAGCGTGTTCAGAAGCGGTCGCCTCAACAGTTACCTGAAACAACACTTTACCCCTTTCCAGGGAAGTGCCCAACATTGAACGTAAATCCTGCTCATAGTCGTGAAAGCCATTGGGCAGCCGAAAGCCGATGTCAAGTTGTTTCGAATTTAACGTTCTGATCTCCGCGGTAATCTGTTGTAAGCCAACATACCCGGTCGCCTTTCCATACCCTGTCATCGATCTGATCATACAACCTCCTTTACTGATCCTGTTCGTCTCTGATCACACGACCACTTCGTGCATACCGTTGCCGGTAATACTCCTCATCGAGGTCGCTTATGATCACACCCCTTCTTACTGAGGCATGTACAAACTTGTTGTTACCTATATAAATACCTACATGACTAATTCTGTTTCCTCTGATATTGAAAAAGACGAGGTCACCAATCCTTAAATCCGCTTTTTTGATTTTAACGGTATTGGCTACCTGATCAGCAGAGCTTCTGTTAAGCCGTATTCCGTATACAGCCTGAAATATTTCCATGGTAAAGCCACTGCAATCGGTTCCTTTTTGCAATTCATGCCTGCCATAACCATACGGAGTACCTATCCACTTTTCGATTTCTGCAAAGAGTAATGCGTGTTCAGCACCAATGGTATCGGTCTCTTTCACCACATCCTCTTCCTCCGGCTCGATCTCCCTGGTGGTTCTGTGGCTCTTTCGCTCTTCACTTGTTGAATAGCTCACCACCATTCGGTCACCATCGGCTTCTTCCCAACTTACCGACATCCCGTTGTCGGCCGGAGCATCAGGATGAATTTTCAGCAGGGAACACCCTACCATGATCTGTGTCAGTAAAATAAGAGGTATGATGAGCCTTCTGTTCATAGGGTGAAAATTTTCGGTTAAAAATACCATTTTTTCTTTTCCCTTGAATGAAAAGGATCATCATACCATAAAGAATATAGCTGCACCCTTTGTTGAGTGGGCTAAGGAGGTTCTGTAATAGATGTTACAGATATTTTGTTTTCAATGATTTAGCCGCAGTGGTAATGCTGCTGAACCAGTTTAAGCAGTTTCTCTTTATCGCACTGTATTTTTTCTCTGAGTTCATGGTCATTGTAAGCTTTGAGCATGTTCACCACTCCTTTGATCATTGTTTCAGAGAAGACACCGTGCTCTTGGTAGATCTTTGCTTGTTTTTCGAGGTATTCAGCACTTTCAAAGCAAGAGACGGGGAGTTGCTTCAAGGTTTTCACCCTGTCTTTGTGCTCTTCCTGGAAGATATTCACATCCACATATGTCTCTTCAGCCAGTTTCAGGGCATTTTCCATTTCCAGTCCATGTCGTGCAGCCACGGTAAGTCCAGCCAGGAGCAGGTAAATATCAGCACTTCCATCGGGGCATCTGAACTCCACGGTTTGGTTTTGAGTATTGTCGAGGGTAAGGTTGGTATCCTGCGGGTTTGCATGGGCTGCCATGTTGATTTTACCTTCCCAATCCAGGGGTACACGCACCAACACAGACCGGTTTCTGTCGCCCCAACAGATGTTGGTAGGAGCTTCCTGGTTAGGTACCAGTCTGAAATAGGAAGTGGGGTTTGTGTTTCCGAATGCTGTTAAGCTGGGTGCCAGATCGATGTAACCGGCAATCGCTCTTTTGGCTACGTCACTCAGTTTGCCGTTTTCTACCATGGCATTTTTGCCATCCTTCACCAGACGAGTATGGACATGCATTCCACTGCCCGCTTTACCCACCGTGATCTTGGGTGCAAAAGTGAGATCTACATCATACAGATAAGCCATTGACCGTAAAATCCACTTGGCAATCACCAACTGATCAGCAGCCACATCTACAGGAACAGGGAGAAACTCAATTTCGTTCTGCTCATAGATCTTGTCGTTCAGGGTAAAATTACCCACCTCAGAGTGGGCATACTTGATATGACCACCACAAGCAGCAATGGTATGGAGTGCCGCACAACGAAACTCTTCAAACTTGTTGAACGGGAATGATTCATGATATCCTCTCTGGTCAGTACCTTCGAACTTGTAATCTCTGTCGCTGATAACGTAATACTCTAACTCACCCATACAGTGAAAATCGTATCCGGTTCTCTCTTTCAACGAACGTGCTGCTTTGCGGAGAATAAACTCAGGGGAGCTCTCCATGGGGGTGCCGTCCTTGTCATAATAAGAGCAGAGAATATCGAGTGAAGGGATGTCTGAAAAAGGATTTCTGAAGGCAGTGGTATAGCGGGGCACAACATAGAGATCACTTGCACCCGTGTTGATGTGTTTGAACAAACTTGATCCGTCAACACGCTCACCATTGCTGAGAATCTCCTCCAGGTGTTTTATGTTATTGATCACAAAATTCAGCGACTTCAACCGGCCATCACCTCCAACATACCTGAGGTTGATCATTTCAATACCTTCTGACTCAACATATTTTATCAGGTCATTGCGGGTAAATTCAGATTGAGGCTTCCCTAAAAAACGAACCAGCGGGTTTGGGTTTAATTTCAATTGGTCATTCATAACAGTTATTCTTTTGATATGTGTTGATATTGGCGGGCTAAACTACATAAAAAAAAGGAAATTCCCAAGTAGGGCTACATGAACGGTTCCCTTTCAGGCGAAGACTGTTCTGAGGACATCAACCGATTTCATGTTACCGAAACCCGGTATATGCAGTTGGTAATACAGGATGAGCAGGTCGAGGAGTTGTGATCTGATGTGTCGGTTCAACCGAAGCTGTTGATATTGGTCAAATCCAATATTGATAAATTCGTATAACACCTTGCTGACCTCGCTGTCGGCAATTGACGGGTCTTGTTGATAAGGGTTGACGAACACACCTTCCTTTAGGTGAAACTGCAATCCATCTTTCCAGTGGGTTGATTGCGGGAAGAAGCCGAGGAATTTTGTAAGGTGCAACATCACAGCCAAATGGAACCCGGGATAAAGTGATCCGGGTTGGTCGAGTGTTTTTAATGCGTTTACAATAAAGTCGAAGAGAGGCTGGTTGGGTTCTTCTTCTTTCAACACTTTGATGAGCAGTTCATTGATAAAGAGCAGTACGGTTCCTTTGTGTGGGTCAAAAGGGATTGACTTAAAAGGGGTAGCGAGAGAAATCTCTTTGGGGTAGTGCAGGTTTCTGTTGTTCCGAAGGTCAACTACTACACGGATTATTGACAGAGGTGATAACAATGCTTTAGCGCCGTTTTTTTTTCCTTTTACTGTCAGTGAGATGATCCCTTTAGCGGCTGTATATACTGAAACGATCAGGGTATTTTCACCATAGGGTATTTTTCTAAGGACGATACCATCGGTGTTGATAAGCATGGTGTGAAGTGTTGGGATTAGTGAATAAACAGAATTTTACCCACTGCAGTTTCCACGCCATCGGCATTGGAGGAGAAGACCAGGTACACACCTGTGGGCACTTTTCTTCCGGAGTGGTCTTTACCGTCCCACACAGCGGTTCCACCTTGAGAACGGGTTGAGAATACAACATTTCCCCCCACAGTAGCGATTTTCACATCGGCATCTCTCACCAGCCCGTTAATGGTGATGGCTCCGGTGTATTCTGGTCGTACCGGGTTGGGAAAGATTTTCACATCGGTATGTTGCATTTCAGCAGCAGTGGCATCAGAACGGTATGAAATGATTCCCCGGTCGGTTCCGAAAAACACTTCACCCGATTGCTGATTAATAGCTATGCTTCTGATTCCATTGCTCAACAAGGGGCTGTTGCCCTCGTGAAACCTCTTGATTTCAACGGTACCATCTGCCGACAACAGAAACACACCGGAGGATTCTGTTCCGATCCATTTTCTGTTGCCGCCATCCACGGCAATGGCTGTGACAGTTTCATTTTCCAGCAAATACTGATCGAAGCCATCCTGGTTGATTAATATTTGCTGGGCATCGTAATAGTTGCCGGTGAAGACATTTTCAGGTGAATAGATCACAGCAATTCCCTGGTCTGATCCGATCCATATTCTGCCATCCAGATCTACAGCCAGTTCTGTTACATTCATGCTCGGCAAACCACCACGCCCTACTACATTGGTGATGTTGGTTGTTTGGTCATCATGGGGGTTGTCAATGGTGTTGTTGTCATTAAAAACCTGTATTCCATTCCCTCTTCCCAACAGTACCCACTTTTGACCAATTCTGTCAATAACAATTTTCCCAGATACCCTGTCGCTCATCACCACACCCGGACTGCTGATATCAAAGGATCTCCAGGTGCCGTTGCGTTTCCTTACAGAGAGCGATTGGGTTACACCGGCATTGGTTACCCACATGTTTCCCTGTGGATCAAACGTGATTCCCCCGATGCCCACTTCATAGACACCCAAACTGGGGTTTTCAAGTACACTGAGAGAGCTGTTGTGCTGATCAAAGATATTCACAGGTACACCATCCTTCAATTGAATGATCCCTTTATGCCAGGTGCCGGCGTATACCAACGATGGATCCATTGGATCAGCAGCAATGCACACAATATCAAACAAGGTATCAAGCATCTCATATCTATGATGGGTGATATTGTTCCACCTGAATCCATCAAACTGGAAGATCCCTTCGCGTCTGAACACCATACTCCATGTACTGGAATAGGCACCTGATGCCACCCACACATTGCCGTGTGCAGCTTCCATGTGAAACGCACTGATTCTGGAAGGGCCATTTGGGGTAATAAAGGCATAAGCCCACTGATCGTAGATAAACACAAGTCCTTGTAACCGGTCGGCAATCCATACAAAATCACGGTTGTCCAATACAGCCTCCATCGATTGCATATAAGGATACGATTCAGAACCTAAGGTGTAGTTGAAAATATGCCTGAAGGTATCAAGACCCTGGTTCAACACAAGGATGTTGTCTGATTTGGTGATCAACAACCTGTTGTCAAACACATCAATCTGATGAACAAATTCATAACCATGGACTCCTACGAAATGCTCCCATTGTCCGTTTTCCCATCGATACAACGTATCGTGGTTGCCGTTGCCACCATACAGATTGATGTAGGGAACACCGTTGAAAAAATCGAGTGTGTTGTATCTGTGTTCATGATAAGGGATATCGGTCCATTTTTGCCAGTTGGCAAAATCCGGCAGAAAGTCGTTCAGTGCAGCGCGGTATATTCCCTCATTGGTGGCTGCAAAGACAGTATCATTAAAGAACTTGATGTCGTTAACATTGATATACGCTCCTTGATCACCAATCAAGTAGGTATCTTTGAATTCTATTCTGTCGAGATTGATCACCACCACACCAAAACCTGTTGAAAGCCATACATCATTCCCTTTAAAAGTGATGTTATTTACGGTTTTATTGATTGGGAGATTGGTCCTTTTGATATCCGAGAGGTTGTGGATTTTTCCGTTTCGTATCAGATCAATGTTGGCATTGGTGTAGGTGATGATGAGAGTTTGGGTAGGTTCATGCCACGCCAGTTTACTAAACCCTACATCTGACAGCCCGTTTATTTTCGACAGTGTTGTGATGGTTTGGGTATTGATTTCATACTGGAAGAGGCTGTTGGGTGTAGCACAGTAAACGTACCTTCCGGTGGATGCTACGGATATTCCCTGTGAGTAGGGGAGGTGTTCTCTCCAGGTACCGGTAGGAATATTCTGTGCTTCCAGGCTACCTGAGATCATTACAATCACCGGCAGGATCATTTTGATGATACCGGTACAACACGAGGACATTTTTTCTACGATCATGGTTTGATGATATCTGAATTCTAATAAACCGTGTAATAGTGCATTTATTGCGTAGCGATCGATTCAACCGTTTACCGTTTACAAGTCGGATGGTTGAATTTCCGGACGGATCAGCCGGTGGTCGTAACGTACTTCTACGCCGTTTCTGTATTCTATGATAATCACCGGGTTTCCGTCTTCATCATTAAACCGCCACACGCCATGTCTTCTTCCAACGATATACTCCCCTTCGGTTCTGATGGTACCATTGTAATTGTAATGCACATGTTTTCCATCAGGCAGTCCATCGATAAAGCTACCCTGAAAACTCACAGAACCATCCGGGAAGAAGTGTTTCCATTCGCCATCCATCATCCCTTCCACAAACACACCCTCTTGCCGGTAACCCTGTTCCTGGTAATACCATTCCCCTTCCTCTTCATCATCCACAAACTCACCTTTAGCCAGTATGTTGCCCAATACATCAAACTCAATCATATCACCCTCTCTTTTGCCATTGAAGTATTGCTCTTCACGCCGCAGGTCACCGTTGTCGAAGTACCATACCCATTTCCCCTGTTCTCTCCCCTGCGGGTTGTAACTCCCTCTTTGTTCTACCATACCGTTGGGAAAGTAGAAAACCCATTCACCGGTTCTTACTCCATCTGTATAGGATCCTTCAGAACGGAGGCCCCCTTGTGGATAGAACTCCTTCCAGGGCCCCTGCCTTCTTCCGCTTTTGTCAAGGATGCCATAAGCCATCACCCGACCCATATCTATTACGTAGGCCATGTTCAGACTCCCATCAGGGTTGAACTCTCGTCGAATTCCATGCTCTACACCATCCCTGAAAGTGGCTTCTGTTCGAACACGCATGTCAGGAAAATAATTACGTCTTACCTGCAGATCATAAATCTCATCACTGTCGGTTACCAATTCTCCGTTCACATACTTTACAATGCTCTGCAAGTTACCGTTGCGGTCATAGCGACGGTAATAACCGTCTAATACACCATGTCGGTAAGTAAACTCTTCCCTGATCACCCCCGATGGATAAAACTTGTTCCACAAACCGTGCGGCCTACCCAGGTGATCATGCCTGTTAACAAATCTTCTGCTGATGGCAACGCCCCTGCGGTACTCCATCACCTCAATTACCACACTGTCGGTGTTAAAGGTAAATGCCAAACCGTTCTCTCTTCCATCTTCAAAAGGAGTTCGCCTGATTAATCGCCCCTCTTCATCAAATCTTAAAGTATAACCCTGCTTGACATCCTCTTCGAAATACTCTTCAATCCGCCCCTCCGGCGTCCATGAAATCCTCCAACCATGACGTTTACCCTCTTTGTAATTGATCAGCAACCGTAGATTCTCCTCTTCATCATAAAACTTCCACTCACCATCCAGTTCAAAATTGATACGGTTACCCTCCGACTTGATGGCACCATTGGCATGGTAACTACGCCAATAACCATCCGGTTTTCCTTCTCTGATTATCCCTTCACTGCTTACGCTGCCATCAGGATAGAAAAACCTGACAAAACCTTTGGGTAGGGTGTCGTTCTCTTCAGTCTGAGCAACCCCCTGAAGGTGCGGAACAAGCAATATAAGAAGCAGAATAATCCTGTACATAAGGGCAAACCGAGCTTTAGTGATAGTAAAAACTGAAGTGTAGACGCTTTATTGTATCAGATTTTTCATTCTGGAAATCTCCAGCATTTTCACAATGGGTGCCCTTGCCTTCTCTATCACTTCATGGTCTAAGATGATTTCAGGAGTTTCACGCTCCATACACTGGAGCAACTTGGGCAGCGTATTGAGCTTCATATAAGGGCAGTCGTTACAGGCACAGGTCTCATCAGCAGGAACCACCATAAACTCTTTGTTGGGTGATGCTTGTTTCATCTGGTGAAGGATCCCTGACTCAGAGGCCACGATATACTTAGTAGCTTCATCTGTTTGAGTGAACCGGATCATGGCAGTGGTAGATCCAACAAAAGAGGCGAGTTCCAAAATGGCACCTCTGCACTCAGGATGAGCAATCAGTTTGGCATCAGGATGCGCAGCACACATGTTGATCACACGCTCGGTGGTTAGGATGTCATGCACCTCACAGGTGGCATCCCACAATACCATATCTCTTCCGGTGATGCTGTTGATATAGGCACCCAGGTTTTTGTCGGGCGCGAATATGATCTTTTCATCTTTGGGAAACGATTCAACAATCTCTACGGCATTGCCTGAGGTGCAGATCACATCAGACATGGTTTTTATGGCAGCCGAACAGTTGATATAGGAAATCACACGGTGACCCGGATGACGATCCAGAAACTCCCTGAATTGATCCGGCGGACACCCTTCTGCCAATGAACAACCCGCTTCCAGATCAGGCAGCAACACCTTCTTGCCCGGATTGAGTATCTTCGCCGTTTCGGCCATAAAATGAACACCCGCAAAGACAATCATTGATGCATCCGTCTCCGCCGCTCGTTGAGCCAACCCTAAACTGTCGCCTACGTAGTCTGCAATATCCTGTATTTCAGGTACCTGATAGTAGTGCGCAAGGATTACTGCCCCCTTTTCCCTCTTTAATGTTGCTATCTTTTCAACAATCCCCATCCCATTATTAGATTATTATATAAATATATAAAAAAAACATTCGTCGTCACCAGTCTGTTCATAAAGTTGGTAAATCAACATAAGATAACCACCAAACAGTGTAACCTTGGTTTTGATAACACAAAATTAACATCTGTTTTTGATTTGAGCACTTGAATAAGATAAAATTACGCAATTATTAACAATCTGTTTATATCGCACGGTCTGAAAAATAGGCTCCATCCCCCACCTGTTCATAAGTACAGAATGGCTGTTGAAGAAAGACCCATAACTTCTGATATATAAAATTGGCCACATCAAGAATTTTTATAAGCAGATCAGAAATGGAATGCGCAAGCTTTTTTTTTGAGAAGAAATGCACAGAAAGGTGGAGTTATTAACAAATGTTGTCTCATAACCGTTCTATTTCTTTTTTATTATAAACACCACTTATTCAATACATTAGGAATACAATCCTGATAATAAGTGAAAAGTGGGGTGTTGATTACTGATAAAACACTATTTTTGTGATGGATATACAATTTAGCCAAGAAAGGAGAACAATTTGAAAGAGAGGATATGCATTGGGTCTGATCATGCCGGTTATCATTTGAAGGAGCGTGTAAAGGTGGTGTTGGAGGAGATGGGGTATGGTGTGGTTGATTTTGGTACAGACGGGGAGTCATCAGTAGACTATCCTGATTTTATACATCCTTTGGCTTCGGCGATTTCCCGTGGTGAATACGGGCGTGGCGTGATTATCTGCGGAAGTGGCAATGGTGTGAGTATGACGGCGAACAAATACCGTGGTATTCGGGCTGCGCTGTGTTGGAATGGTGAGATTGCGGCATTGGCCAGGATGCACAACGATGCAAACATTTTGGCATTACCTGCCCGGTATGTTATTGATGATGAGGCTTTTGGAATTGTTGAGATCTTTTTATCGACACCATTTGAAGGGGGTCGACACCAAACCAGGGTTGAAAAAATTAACATTACAACATAATGTTGCAGAAGGAGAGGCGTTTTCTTGCTGATTCTGAGGAGCGGGCATTTGACAGAGAGCACCGTGAGAAGTTGCGGTACAACATATCGCGCTATTCGGTAGCGGTTGAGCGTGGCAAGTGTCAGTTTTCCGATATTGAGCATGTGCGTCAACGGGCGGCTCGTCAAAAAGAGCAGTCGATCAACAACCTTGAGCAGCATTTGATAGAGTTTGAGAGCAAGTTTACGGCCCGTGGCGGCAAGGTGATTTGGGCCAGTGACGCCAAAGAGGCGGTGACTGAGATCACGCGGGTTCTCACTTCGCGGGGTGTGCGTAATGCGGTGAAGTCGAAATCGATGATCACCGAAGAGTTGAATCTCAATGAGGTATTACAGGCCAATGGCATCAATGTATTGGAAACCGATCTCGGTGAGTTCATTGTGCAAATCAGCGACGACAAGCCATACCATATAGTAACACCTGTGATGCATCGCTCGGCGAAAGAGATTGCCGGGATCTTCAATATGAAATATGACCTGCATCCTGATAGCACTCCTGAAGAGATCACGATGTATGTGCGCAAATTGTTGCGTGAGAAATTTGTTCATGCTGATGCAGGCATTACAGGTGCCAACTTTTTGATTGCTGACACCGGTTCTGTTGTGTTAACCGAGAATGAGGGCAATGGTATATTGTCGGTAAGCTGGCCACGTGTTCACATTGCGATTGCCGGTATTGAAAAGATGATACCTTCCATTCATGATTTACAGTACTTTTTACCCTTGCTAGCCACGATGGGTACGGGTCAGAAGGTGACGGTATACAACTCGGTGTTGTCGGGTCCCCGACGCAACAAGGAGGTGGATGGTCCACAGGAGATGTTTGTTGTGTTGCTTGACAATGGCCGTACCAATCTTTTGTCGAAGACGGAGCAGCGTTCGGCACTGCGGTGCATAAAATGTGGAGCGTGTCTGAATGTGTGTCCGGTGTATAAAAACATTGGCGGACATGCATACGGAACGGTTTACAGTGGCCCGATCGGCTCGGTGATCACCCCCAACCTCCACGGCATGGAGTACAAACACCTCAGCTTTGCTTCTACATTGTGCGGGTTGTGTACAGAGGTGTGTCCGGTGAAAATTCCCATTCATAAACTGCTGCTCCTCAACAGACGTGATGCCGTTGCACAGGGCCATACCAGCACCGGCGAGCGCCGGATGATGAAAGGGTATAAAATGGTGATGTCGAAACGAAAACGGCTGAATCTCTTCTCTGCCACGTTGAAGAACATGGGCTTTTCGATGTTTTTCAGAAAAGGGTGGGGGAAACGTCGTGAAATACCACGCTTCAACCAACCCTCTTTCAATCAGCAGTGGAGGAAAAAGCACAAGCCTGAATAACCCTTTCTTTTCTTGATATCTTTCCGTGTAAAGGGAACAATTCTCAATCTACCAGATCAAATGTCATCTGCTTTTTCTGCAGATCGATGCTTTTTACCATAATGGTGATCTTGTCGCCAAGTCTGAAAACACGCTTATATCGCCGTCCGATAATTTGGTAGTTTTCATCATCCAGCGTATAGAAGTCATCATCCAAGTGGGCGATGGGGATCATCCCTTCACATTTGTTGCCATCGAGTTCTACATAGATACCCCATTTGCTCACACCACTGATCACACCGTTGAACTCTTCACCGATTTTATCGGCCAGGTATTCGGCTTGTTTGTATTTTACAGAAGCGCGTTCAGCATCTGCTGCACGTTTTTCCATTTCAGAGCAGTGATCGCAATACTCTTCATATTCAGTGGCATTGGCGTTGTTCCCTTCGTTAAGGTACTTCTCCAGCAGTCTGTGTACCATTAGATCGGGGTATCGACGTATGGGAGAGGTGAAATGGGTGTAGTGTTTAAAGGCGAGGCCATAGTGTCCGATGTTGGTGGTGGAGTAGATCGCTTTTGACATGGTTCTGATGGCAATGGTTTCAATCATGTTTTGTTCTCCTTTGCCGGCAATTTGTTGAAACAACGAGTTAAAGGAGTTGGCGAGCCCTTTTCTGGAACCGATTTTCATTTTATAGCCCAGCTTGGTGACAAACTCAGCGAAGGTTGCGAGTTTATCGGGGTTGGGTTCATCGTGGATACGGTATACAAAGGTATTGGGCTTCTGTCGCCCTTTCGCTATCCCGATTCTTTCAGCCACACGCCTGTTGGCCAGCAACATAAACTCTTCCACAAGCCAGTTGGCCTCTTTTGATTCTTTCACATAGGTTTCCAACGGTTTGCCATCTTCATCCAGTTTAAACTTCACCTCTTGTGAGTGAAAGGCAATGGCACCTTTGTCGAATCGCCGCTTTCTCAGCACAGTAGCCAGGTTGTGCAACGTGTTGATCTCTTGCTTAAAATCACCATCGCTCCCTTCAATGATCTGTTGCACTTCATCGTACACAAAGCGACGATCAGAGTTTATCACGGTTTTCCCGAACCATGCATTGATCACCTGTGCATCATCATCCATCTCAAACACAGCTGAGAAGCAGAATTTCTCTTCGTTGGGTCGTAGGGAGCACACCATATTAGATAGTTTCTCGGGCAGCATGGGAATGGTTCGGTCAACCAGATACACTGAGGTTCCCCGGCGGAACGCCTCCTGGTCCATGGGTGTCCCCGGTTGAACATACCACGACACATCGGCGATGTGCACACCGATCTCCCAGTTGCCGTTCTTGAGTTTTCTAACGGAGATGGCATCATCAAAGTCTTTGGCATCCAGTGGGTCAATGGTGATGGTGGTCACCTTACGGAAGTCTTTCCTGCGGCGGATCTCATCAGCCGGCAACTTTTCAGCCACCTTGCCTGCCTCTCTCTCCACCTCTTTCGGAAAACGGAGTGGAAAATCGAAAGAGGCGAGGATAGAGTTCATCTCCACGCTGTTTTCACCCGGCATACCCAGAATATCCACCACCTCGCCAAACGGGTTTTTGCTGCGCTCGGGCCAGTCGGTGATCTTTACAATTACCTTCTCACCATCGCGCGCATTGTGTATTGCCGACTGTGGAACAAAGATGTCTACGGGTATCGAGGTGTCATCAGGTACTACAAAGGCAAATTTCTTACTGAGTTGGATCACCCCCACAATGGTTTCGCGGTTCCGTTTGATGATGTTCACTACCTGCCCTTCACGCTTCCGTCCGGGACGTTGCGGAAAGAGGCGCACTTCAACTTTGTCGCCATCCATTGCGCGGTTGGTGTTGGTGGATGAGATGTACACATCATCGCTGCCATCGTCGGGAATCAGATACCCTTTCCCGGTGCGCTTGATGTCCATCGAACCGGTGAGCTGTACCGGGGCCTCACGGTATGTGTCGGCCTCCGGACTGAGCATGAACCGCTCCTTACCCCTGGTCTGTAAATGACCATCGGCAGAGAGATCCTTCAGGATTTTCTTCACCAGCTCCTTGCTCGCAGTATCATTGATACCCAATGCCTTTGAAACCTGATGATGGGTGTATTGATGCAACGGATTGTTGATGAATATATCCAGCACCGTCTTGACAAATGGGTTCAACCGTGGTGATGGCTTTCTGCCACCACGCTTCTTTCTGTTCTCTTTTATCTTCTCTTTACCCCGCTTGGGGTTCTTGTTTTGTTTTGACATAATAATTTATAAATGATGCTTTTACAACTTTAGTGTTTTTAACCACAAAGCCCACAGAGGTTTTCACAAAGGTCACAAAGTACCGTTAATAATGCGTTTGATGCCCTGTTTCAGCAGCGCAACGTTGAAGTTCATTAAAAGGCCCAGCTTAAATCCCCCCAGTTTTAGGTATGTAAGGGTTTGGGCAAGATGGACATCATTAAATGATTCAACAGCCTTTACTTCAATAATAACCTTGTTTTCAACCAATAAATCAATCCTGTACCCACAATCTAATTTAACTTTTTCAAATACCAATACCAATGGCATGGCTTTTTCTTTTTCCACATATAGGCCACTTTCGGTCAGTTTGTAAAACAGACACTCTTTATATGCGCTTTCCAGTAATCCTGGTCCTAATGATGTATGAACTTTCAGCGCAATGCCTATGATCTGTTTTGAAATCTCATTTTCGTGCATATTGTTATGAATATGTTTAACTATTTTGAAATCTGATGAATTGAACATAGTGGGCTTTGTGAAAACCTTTGTGGGCTTTGTGGTTAATACAATCACTGTTCAAAACACAAAAAATAATAGTCATTGACAGGGGAAAAGAAAAAGTCAGATTATCGGAATGTGCCTGCAAAGGTACGTATAATAATTCACAGCATCCGTTTTACCGGAAAACAGCCGGTTTCTTATTTTGAGGTGCTGATTATAATGTGCTTATACCCGGGGAGCAATCCCGTATACAACGTTTACGATACTGGAGGCTGGGTGTACTATACGAAAGGGGTACATATCTACTGAATGATTTTTTTAACCACAATGCTCACAAAGTTGGCACAATGTACACAAAGAGGGTCTTTGCGACCTTTGCGGAAGCCATAGTGGCCTTTGTGGTTAAACAAACCTCATTGGCTATATTCATGATACCCCTTCGGGGTATTTTGTTTGTTTCCCGCAGAAATACGGTGAAATTGCGCTGATATGCGCAGAAAGAACCTTGTTCACAGAAATAACAGAGTTAGCCTCAATGATCATAAAACGACGCGAAGCCGTATTGCTGTTTGCAACGCTTGTGAAGTCAGGATTTCGGCGCCTTTCTGCGTAGTTTTTGCGCCTTTCAGCGGGAACAAAAAAAATCCTCGGTCCCAAAATGACCGATATTGGCTCTATAAAAGCTTTTCTTAATTTACCCAAATTGTCGGTCCTCGACCGTATCCTCATAAAAAGCACACAATGTATCTCAGCACCTCAAAAAAAGAAACTACCGGAAAACTGCAAGCGGAAAGGAATTATCTGCCATCAGGTGTGTAGTAATCAACAAATATTCTGAACTTTGTATGATAATTTTATGTACCGATGCAACGAAACCTGTTCATGTGTTGTCTGATTGCTATAAAGGTCTCACACGGAGTGGAAATGTATGAATCCTAATCTTAAAAGAGATGAAAACAGCAAAACACATTCTTTTGATGGCAGCCTGGATAGTACTGGGGTTGCAGGCATCTTCTGCGCAGAGCACCCACGATGCCGGGGTTACGCAGATACTATCTGTTCCTTTTATGGCAAATATTGGGCAGCCCTATCCCTTTGAAGTGGTTGTTCAGAACTTCGGAACCGACACCATCTATTTCATGCACATTGCCTACGACGTGGACAGCTCCTCAACGGTAACGATCCCTTGGAACGGAGTGCTTCCACCGCAAACAACAGACACTGTAAGTATGCCTGCATTGATAATGTCAGCTATGGGTAATCCGGTGCTTTGTGCCCGGACCATCCTACCTGGTGACACCAATTACAGCAATGACGAGAGTTGCTTTTCCTTTTGGAGTATGTACATTCATGATATGTCAGTTACCAGAGTAACCAGACCGGAAAGTGGGTGTGCCCTGGGAATGGATTCTATTACCATTTGGGTTAAGAACCTGGGAATGACAGACTCTTTAAATTATCCTAATCCAAGTAATATTACGGTTAGCTACCGTATCGAGGGTCAGCCCACGGTTGTTACAGAATCTTTCACAAGTTTTTTAGGACATTTAGATTCAACCTACCATCATTTCTCTACGCCTGCTGACTTTGGGGTCACCACCCAAACCGACACGTTCAGGATTACTGCCTGGGTTAATCATCCCGGTGACTACAACCCATCCAACGACACCGCCTATGGTGAGGTGATCTCGGTGCATACGCCGGCAGCTCCTTTTGTATACGACACTATTATCCCGTATGGAACCTCCGTCACGCTGCCGGCTGTCAGCCCCGATATGGTGCAGTGGTATTCAACCGACACCTCCACGACCCCTTTACACACCGGACCCACCTATACTACACCCATTTTGTTCGATACCACCACCTATTGGGTGGAGGCGGTGGCAGGCCTGCCCGGCGGCCCCTCTTATCCCAACGGCTGCACAGGCCCCCGCGTGCCCCTCAACGTTTCTACTATGGGATTGCCTGTGTGTGATGTGGGCATCATCGCATTGGTGCAACCTGTTACTACGACTCTCCTTGGCAGCCAGGAGGATGTAACCATCATTGTGAACAACTTCGGCACTGCCATGCAGCAAAACATCCCGGTAAGCTATCAGATCGACAACCAGCCACCTGTCACCGAAACCATCACCGCCATCCTCCCGCCCGGGTTTTTCCTCTACTACACCTTCAACGCCAAAGCTGACCTGAGCATTGTTGGTCATACCTACCAACTAAAAGCGTGGACCAGCCTGCCATGTGACATCTTTTTTGCTAACGATTCCATTTTTGCTTCAGTAACCAACCAGCCTCCTGCTTACTGCCAGTCAACCGCCACGTTGTCATCGAATACCGAGATCACCAATGTATCCATAGGTACGGTTCTGAACAACAGCTCTACCCCTTCGGGAGCCATGTATAGCGACTACACCGGTACAGTTGCTCCAGCTGTGTTATCTCCAGGTGTGAACTACACTATGACCATTACCACCGATTATGCACCCGGATCATCGTCCAACAGTACCTGTCATGTCAAAGCATGGATAGACTTTGACCAGGACGGGGTTTTTGATCCCGTGAATGAGCTGGTGTTTGAGCAGATCACCTCTTCGAGCAACACGGTGAATGCCATGATTGCGATCCCGCCAACGGCCATCACCGGATATACTGTGATGCGGGTTGTGCACCAGGTCACATCCAACCCAGCTGATGTGCTGCCCTGTGGTACCTACTCTATGGGCGAGACAGAGGATTATTTGGTGATGATAACACCCCAGGCAGCATGTGATGCCGGCGCGATACAGATTGCCAGTCCGGGAACCGTGGTGCAATCCGGTGTACCTCAACCCGTATGGGTCCGGTTTATGAATTTCGGATACAACCACATTGCACCGGGATCTCTGTCGGTATCCTATCAACTCAACAACGACCCTCCGGTTACAGTCCCTTATCCTTCGGGTTTGAGCCCATATAATATAGACAGTATCTGGTTGCCACCAGCCACTTTCCAAAACGGGCAGAACACCCTCTGCGCCTACACCACCCTGGCATGCGACAGCAACCCGTTCAACGACACCGTGTGTATTAATGTATTTGGGCAGTTTACCACCACCATCCCTTTCTTCGACGACTTCGAAGGTGGGAACTTCTGGTACACCTCTGCCAACGCTGTCAACTGGCAGCTGGGTGACCCTTCAGGTTCCATTATCAACACGGCTTACTCACCTACTAACGCATGGGTTACTAACCTCTCAGGCCATTACATCAACTATGCCGACGAATACCTATACTCGCCATTCTTCGATTTCTCCGGTTTTGCCGGTTTTGATACCGTCAGACTGAGCTTTTACCACTATCTGGCAACACAACCGGGTGACTTTGGCCGTGTGCAGTACAGCGTCAACGGAGGTCAGACCTGGGCGAACCTGGGGTTCCATACTGACCCGCTCGGCACCAATTGGTACAATGTGGTTACTGGAGGACAGCACTACTTCAGCCACCAGGATACCGGCTGGATGGAGTCATCGTACAGACTACCCCCAAGCACATTTAACGGCCAGCCACAGGTGCAGTTCCGGTTCCATTTCGTCTCAACGGCATCAGGCACCTCCGAGGGGTGGGCCATCGATGACTTCAGGCTCAGCTTACCCCCTCCAAATATGGTGGTAGTTTCTGATATTCTCTTTCCTGTTCAGGATACCATACCCGGAACACCGATTTACCCTGTGGTCAGGCTCCGCAACCAGTCAAGTAATACGTTCACAATGATTCCTTTGGAAGTGCGTATCAACGGTTTGTTAGTGAATTCGGGGTTATGGACTGGTTCACTTCCACCCGGCGACAGCACCACCTACTCTTTCACTTCCCCTTATACGGTTCCGGTCGGGCCTTACCAGTTGTGCATCAATACGGACATAATGTTCCCGTCTCCGCCTATGAGTACAGTTTATTGCCGGAACTTCACCGGGTTACCCATCCCTCCCAATCACGGTTACCTCCACGGTTTGCTCACCACGCCAACCGGTGCCGCAGGTCCATCGGAGGTGTGGCTTATCCAATACGACTCGCTTACAGGGATACTATCCGCTTTGGATACGGTACTGAGCCAGGACAGCGCCGGAGTCACCACTTACCATTTTTCGCAGGTGCCGCCCGGTAACTACCTCGTGAAGGCAGCCCTGCTGCCCGTCAACCCGGGCTATGCCTCCCATATACCCTCTTACCATCAATCATCACTCTTCTGGCACCAGGCCGACACCATTCAGGTGACAGCCGGCAACATCCATCAGGCATCTGTGGAGTTTATACAGGGCATCAACCCGGGAGGCCCGGGTTTTATCGGAGGGCTGGTGACACAGGGCGCCAACAAAGCGCCCGGTGACCCCATTGAAGGAGTTATTGTGTTGCTCCTTGATGAACTCAACGGCGGACAACCCGTAGCATACGATGTTTCAGGGATAGACGGCAGGTTTGGGTTTAGCAACATCCCCCTTGGCACCTATTCAGTGTATGCTGAAGTGCCCGGAAAATTAACCACCCCACCGGTGGTGAGTATCGACGCAAATAACCCGATACATGATAAGGTGGAGATTGTGGTGGGATCCAATATTGTATTCTATGTACGGCATACCACAAAAAGCCTTGCTGATCTCATCGGCAATCCATATCCCAACCCCGCCAATGAATGGTTCAGGGTGCCGGTCAGGTTCAGGGAGAACACCACCCTCATAACCACCCTTTCTGACCTCGCCGGAAGAAGGGTCTACGAAGAAGTGCAGTATCTCACATCAGGAGAGGTAGAGATGACAATAGATGTATCTGCTCTGCAGGCGGGAGTATACTTCTTTACAGTCACTACTGATGACGGTGCTTCATTTACCAGAAAGCTAGTAAAACACACACCATAAATATGGGTAATGACGACCACTCACTACATGAGCTGATCCGGGGTTGCATTGACCGTGACCTGCAGTTGATGGAGCAGTTTTACCACCGGTTTGCGCCGGAGATGTGGGTGGTGTGTCTGCGATATGCTAAAAGTGCCATGATGGCTGAGGATGTAATGCAGGAGGGGTTCATCAGGGCGTTTGATACCATGGCCGGCTATTCGGGAACCGGTTCCTTTCACGGATGGTTGAGAAGGGTCTTCGTTACCACAGCTCTCAACCACCTGAAGCGTTACCACCGGTACGAAAAGGTTGAGCATCAGGTAGACCAGGTGTATCACCTCGACAACCGCGACCGGGTTGATGCGGTGAGCAGAATGCAAGCCGACCAACTCATGGAGCTGATCAGCCTGCTCCCCGATGGAGCCAGAGCGGTGTTCAACCTCTATGTGATTGAAGGGTACAGCCACCGGGAAATCAGCGAACTGCTTGGCTTTTCGGAAGCAAACTCACGGTCACAACTCTACCGTGCAAGGCTTTTGATGCAGCAAGCACTGGAACAGATAGATTTATACAACGAATCAAATAGTAAAGAACAGAATAGTAATCAGATATCAGATAAACACCATGGAGCAAAAAACAGATAGGTATTTCCGGGAGGTGCTGGCAGGGCACCGCAAGGATCCACCTCCCCACCTCTGGCAGGGCATCGCAGAGGAGATGGTGCCACCCTCTCACACCGTGAACGGTCGGCGATCGGGCAGACCCAGACGCTGGTGGTGGGGTATCCCCGTGGTATTGCTGCTGACGGGCCTGGTATATTTCGCCTTGATACAACACCCCCGCCCTGATCAACCCCTTCTCCTCCCTGCCGGAGAAGCATCAGAACTGAAATTGCACACACACACCTTCAACATGCCCCTCCCCTCAACCCAACAGGAAGCGGCCGCCTTAACATCACCATCGGACCAGGATGTGTTCTCAGGCGTTCAGGAAGTTGCCGGTGGAATCCACCCGGTAGCGGAATCCACTGCACCTGCTGCTGTTCTATCCACACACACGGCATTGTCATCATCCTTAAAAGAAACTACCGCATCAGACGAAGAGCAGATCCTTCAAAAACAGCACTATAAGGAATCACTGACTGAGCTGCAATCGGAACCCCCTCCATCCACCCAAAAAGAAACCAACGATCACGCCCCCGGGAAGCCCGCTTTACAGGATACAGAGGTAAGAACGGCCACGCTGGACAGCTCGTCTGAAGAAAAAGCTGAGCACCCGTCTGATGGGGAACAGGAGCAAACGGTATCTTCATCCGGAACGGCTGATGAACCATCAGGCACTCCATCACAACCAATAGAACGGCCGTCAGCAACCCAAAAGCAACAACTTGCCGGTCGGTTTTTTGGCGAATTGCAACGTAGTCTGCTGTGGCAATCGGGTGTGGAGCTCTACACCAGAGAAGAGTCTTTGTCTGGGAAGCAACATCCGGTTGTTGAATCGGATCTGCTCTACAGAATGGCCTACAGACGGTGGAGTCTGGGTGTGGGAGTGGGCTGGGGAGCGCTGAACACCAGGTTGCCCGGGGAGGTGCTCACCATGCAAATCGATACCGTAGGTTACTTCCAATATGTGAGCAATGTCAACTTTGAACCAGTTTACAATCCTGATGATTCATCGGTTGTGGATTACACCATTACGAACATCATATCTTCTTCTTATCCACAGCTTGACACCACATACCTGACCCTTCCCGGCGAATACCGTTACCGTGTGGCCTGGCTCAGAATACCAGTGATAGCAGGCTATGAACTATATCACACTTCAAGGGTTTCTCTCTCATTGCAAACCGGTATGATATACCATCGTCAGATGGTGGAGAGACGAACCGCCGAAAGGTTGCCCGCTCACAGACCCATTGTCGCTGTATATGAGCCGGAACTGCAAATGAATAGCTCTTTCTGGCAATTTCACGGAAGTGTGAATATGCGGTATGAGCTGACACATATGTGGTACACTGAAGGGGGGGTGGTGTTCAGAAGAGTATTGAACCATCAAAACCCACAGGGCGAACATCAAACAGGTGCTGGTTCACTGTTTATCAGTGCAGCACTTGGATTATGGTTTTAAATTGTATGAAAAATATGGACTTGAGAGGATCATTTATGCAACATCAACGAAAAATACGACACGGTATCCTGGGGGTACTTTTGATGGCGGCGCTGTCTTGCACGCAGGCTGCCAATCTGAAGTTTGTCATTGTGGTGTACGATGTTGTAACCCATGCTCCCATCAGCGGAAAGCAGGTTGACTTTTCATTGGAAAACCTGCTGACACAACAGCCGACATACCAACAGCTGTTGACCACAGGAGCACAGGGAGAGATTCTGACCCCCACCTTCAACCTGACCGACTCCGTATGGTATCGGTATACCCTGCAAACCTATGATTGCCAAAACCAACAGGTAACAAAGGAAGACTCTTTGTATCTGATTGGCAACGACACCCTGTTTCTCTATTTTGGCATTTGCCATTCAGTAGTACCCGGCATCTGTACTGCTTCATTCACCTCCACCCCCGACACCGCCAACCCGCTGGTGATTCATTTCCATGACCAATCCACAGGAAACCCCGCTCAGTACCATTGGTCTTTTGGTGATGGTATCCATTCATCGCTCCAAAACCCGGTTAAGCACTATTCAGGTCCGGGAGCGTACCTGGCGTGCCTCACAGTATCCGATACAACGGTTAACTGTCAGCATACCTGGTGCGATGTAATTCAGATTACCCAGGGGATAATAATTCAGGCCGGGTTTGCTGCTGTGCTGGACTCTTTTCATCTTACCCCCCGAAGAATGGTTTTCGACAATATGACCGAGTCAAATCTGCCCCTGAACTACCGTTTGTGGAGCTTTGGAGACGGAATGTACGCTCAAATTTCAAACCCGGTTCATCACTACCAACACTCAGGGCAGTACCAGGTGTGTCTTATCACCGGCATTGCCGGTTCAATCTATGATACCGTCTGTCATATGGTTGAAATCCCCGGCTTTTACAATCTGTGGGGGCAACTCTTTGCATTCAATACCACCTATGACAATGGGTTTGTTCAGCTGATCAAACCGGAGTACCGTGACGAAGGCTTTCCGGTGCTGCATGGTGTGGCGGTGGATACGCTGGGACTCTATTTCTTCGTGCAAAGAATCAAGCACAGTTATTTGCTGCGGGCATTTCCTGATGAGCAACATCCGTTGGCAGATCAATTGTTGCCGACCTATTCGGGGAACAAAATATATTGGAAAGAGGCGACCTCCATTCTACTTGACAACGACATACCCAATCATGACATCAGCCTGCAGCGGATTGATGCACCTTTGAGCCCTGGTCCATGCATTGTGGAGGGTACGGTATGGTATACATTTCAGAATCCTGTCTCCGGTGCCCTGGTGTTGCTGTTGCATGGCGATAACAGGGCGCCGGCAACGTACACTTTTGCCGATACCAACGGTACATACCAATTTGCCGATCTGCCGTATGGCAATTATATTTTGCTGGCCGAGGTGCCTGGAAAAGAGACCTCCGAACGCTATCTGAACCTTTCTCCCAATAATCCTCAGTTAGATCAACAGGATATATTTCTGGATATAGTGCCTGGCATCGATTCGAAACCCCACCAGCAAGATGTTACCATCTACCCAAATCCGACAACCGATATGGTCTGGGTCAGGTGGT
>SKPS01000022.1 GCA_007119395.1 Lentimicrobiaceae bacterium | reverse complement strand
GTTGTTCTTGATCTGTTTCACGACAGGGTTTTTTACGGGCAAGTAACGAGGGCACAGAGTTATACAGACAACACCTCAACTGTATTATTGAGGCTGATTGGTTTTGACCATGCCCATGCCACCTTTTCCATAACAGGGGGCAAAGTGTTTCTGGCTGTGAATGTTCCGGAGTATTCTGAGACCTATATCACCAGGCCTTCACCCCACAACCATAACCGGTTGATATGCCGGGTAAACACTTTTGGCACACATATCCCTGAGGGCTTTGGGATACCTGTGCCAGACCCTACGGACAGCCGGAAGGAGACGCGGAAACGATTTGCTCCTGAAAGCGGCAAAAGTCCGTCGCACGGGCCGGCTTCTGTGCCGTCAGGGGAACCTGAATCATACACCACCCCGGAGATGTTACCTCAAATATCGGGTCAGCCACCCGGCCCCAGCGACACTGTTGACATTGATATCATGGTAGTGTACACACCCGCTGCGGCAGCCTGGGCTGCATCCAATGAAGGGGGGATCCACAACACCATCGGTACCACTATGGCCACATCACAACTTGTGCTTGACAACAGCAATACGCTGATCAACCTTAATTTGGTTCACACTGCCGAACTTCAATACACCGAGTCATCCAGTGCGGTGACAGACTTGTACAGGCTCACATTCCACGAACATTTCGACCCAAACAACCAGGAGAATGGCCCGCCCTGGTACATGGACACTGTTCATGATCTAAGGGATATGTATGGAGCCGACCTGGTGGCCTTTCTCATTGTAACCAGCGAGGTAGGTGGTCTTGGCTGGCAGTTGAGCAATACACAAGGGTCACCGGCATACGGATTTTCTCTCACCAGAGTGCAGCAAAGCAGTTGGACATACACCTTTGTTCATGAGATAGGGCACAACATGGGTGCGCACCACCACAAAGACCAGAATGTTCAACCCGGCCCGGGGTTGTTCTCCTATTCTGCCGGCTGGAGGTGGACAGGTGCCAACAACGGTAAGTTCTGTTCTGTGATGACCTACACCGGCGGACAGTATTTTGCTGACAACACCTCGCACACCCGTGTGCCATACTTTTCTGATCCCTTGATCACCCACCAGGGTTTTCCCACAGGCCATGCCAATGACGGAGATAACGCCAGAACGCTTCGGGAGACCAAAGGTGTGGTATCGTTATACAGAACACCTCCTGTTCCTTGTGTTCCATTGGCACTCCCTGTTGCAGAGAGTTTTAACACACCGGCAATACCCTCATGCTGGAGCACTCAGAACATGGGTGTGAACATTGCAGAGCGCTGGAGTGTGTCCAATTCGAACCATGCTGGTGGCAGTGCCAATGAGATGATGGCCTCATGGGCCAATGTGAACCCCGGCACATCCAGGCTGATCACACCGGCTCTTAACACCGTCGGCGATTCTTTGCTGCAACTGGAGTTCCGGCACCGGTTTGAAGACTGGGGGGCCGGTATGACGATCCGGATACAGTCAAGCACGGACCTGACGAACTGGACCGATGAAGCTTGGTTTGCTTCAAGTGGCAATGGCAACATCGGGCCAGCCGTGGTCAACACCAACATCCAGCACAACCTCAACAGCCCCAATACTTATATCGCTTTTGTTATTACCGGCGACCTGTATCAGTTTGACTATTGGTATATTGACGATGTGGAGATACTGAGGCCTTGCGGACATACGGTCAGTGGCATTGTAAACTACTACAACACCTTGCTTACCCCGATGGAAAATGTACACATCATACTCACGGGCAACAACCTTCAATACCAGGCTACAACGGACAACAATGGGGGTTACGAAATAGAAAATATGTGTCCCGGCACATACGAAGTCACTTTCGTTTCTACCATGCCTGTGGGGGGCATCAATGCCACCGATGCGGCACAGGCAAACAGTTATGGTGTCGCGCCGTACCCTCTTGAAACGGTAAGGTTTCTGGCAGGAGATGTTGGTCCGGGATCGCGTGATGGTTTTATTGATGGTGCTGATGCATCACTGATCCTGGCACATTTCATCACAAACGGCAACCAGGGGATCCCTTTTGCCTCAGATTGGGTTTTCTGGAAAGCGGGAGAGACCACCACCGGCCAGACGTTCACCCCGGTTTTCCCGGGCACCCTGGAGGTCAACGTTACGGGCAGTCAAACAGAAAACTTTTACGCTCTGGTTACAGGCGATTTCAATCGCAGCTTCATTCCGGCAGGGTCAAAATCCGGAGGTTATGTGGTGATGCAGCAGGATGGATCACCCATTATCGCGCATCCTGTTGCTGAGATCCTTCTCCCCATCACTGCCGGCTTCGACATGGAAGTGGCTGCCCTCTCGCTGGTGTTACACTATCCTGCCGCCAAAGCCGAAGTAACAGATGTGATCCTGGGCAACAACCGCGGCAGCATACCTTTCACTGTACAAAATGGCATAGTTCGCATTGGCTGGTACAACCAACTGCCTTTGCAGCTTACAACCGGCGATACGCTGCTTACCCTATCAGTACGAACCCTCAGCAACCCGGCGCCCGATGAGAGCATCGCCTTTACACTGGCCCCCGATCCTCTAAACGAACTTGCTGACGGAGACAACCTGGTTATACCGAATGCCTTACTGCATATAGAAACCATCGAAACAACAACCGGTGTACAATCAGCACTCATCAACGGTGATAACATAACCCTGAAAAACTCACCCAACCCTTTTTTACAACACACCACTTTTGGATTCAGTATTCCAGTCAGAGGAAAGGTGGTGCTGGAGTTGTTTGACCTGACCGGGCGAAAAGTGGCTGAACCAATTCATCAGCCCCTGGATGCCGGGGAGCACCACCATACCGTTGAAACCAGCCTTTTGCCACCCGGAATCTACATGGCCAAACTCAGCCTTAATACCGGAACCACTTACCTGCATCGGTCGCTGTTGATCATCCGCGACAGTCAGAAGTGATCGGCGAGAACACACAAAACGGAGTAACCGGTATTGGCAGAAAGCTTTCCTTTCAGTGTTTCAACACCTTTTGCTGATAGAGGATGTTGTTCTGCATCACCTTCACCAGGTACAAGCCGGCAGGGTGCGATGAGAGATCTATTGTGTAGTGGTTGGTTGGTACATCAATCTGTGTCAATCAGCACATCAAAAAAAACGCACCAATCAGTTTACGGTAAACCCTCACCAAAACAGCCCGGTCACCTAAATGCAACCGGGCTGTTCTTTCTGATAGGTTTGTCGGTTTTTCATCCGGACAAACCATTGATTTACAGCGCCATAAATCTCTGATGATGATTTTCCCCGTGGCGATGTATCCGTCTCCCATCATCTTTATCAAGTAGATACCATTCAAGAGGTGACCCAGGTCAAGCGCGAGCTGCTTGTTGTGCTGCAGTTGGTGAACGTCACGGTGCACCATTTGTCCATTGGTATTGAACAGTTCAAGTGCAAAGGTTCCGGACAGGTAATCTGACAGGATCACTTCAACTTGACCGGATGAGGGGTTGGGGAAGATGCGCAAATCAAGATTGATGTATGTTTCATGGATTCCAGGTGTAGGGGTGAAATGCACCAGGATCGTATCACCACCTTTACACGAGACATTATCTGTTACGTGTACCCATACCGTTTTAATACCAATACCTGTTCCTGAAGAGTCGATCACCACTGTTTGAGAGGTCTCTCCAGTGCTCCACAGGTAGGTATTAAAGCCAGTGCCGGCATCGAGCTGTATTGTAGCATCGGGCAGCAGTGCCGTATCATTGCCGATGGAGACAACCGGAATGGGGTGGATGGTTACCCCAACGGGTGACGAAAGGTTTGAACAGCCAATCGGGCTGGTGACCCGTACCTCGTAGGTTCCGGATTGTTTGGCACCAATCGAGTGTGATGTCGCTCCGGGGATTATGATACCATCATGGTACCAGGTATAGGAGAAGTTTAATCCCACAGAGGCCATAAGGGAAACCGAATCACCCTGACAAGCGGCCGTTGAGCCGACAGGTGTTATGGTAGCCGGTGGTGCCTGCTGAACTACTACATCCACTGCCGGAGCGCTTGTGTTCTCACACGATGTGGCGTCAGTGACCGAGACAATGGTATAGGTTTTTGAAGAGGCGGGACTCACGGACATTGAAAACGTAGTGGTGGTGATGTTGCTGAAGGTGGTGGTTGCTATACCATCATCAACCATGATCTCAAACGGCGCGGTACCGGAAAGGGTACCAGAGATGGTTGCCGTGTCACCCTGGCAAATATTGATGATGGTGTCATGCAGGGTGAAGGAGGGTGAGGGTTTTACATGGATTTCAGCGAGGTGAATGGTGTCGTTAAGATTGAGCGTATCAACAGCCCCGTTTGGCCCGGAGGTATTGGCTGAAACATTGTAGCTGACACCTTGCACAAACGGATAACTGCCAATGGTGACATCGGTGGTGGCGTTGGCAGCAAGACTCCCTGACCAATTATAGGTGGGCTGGGGAACATTGTTTACTTCCCATTCTATATCAACCATTGACATCGGGTTGGGGCCATGGTTCTTCAAGGTCACCGTAATGGGCTTGATCCCTTCGCAGATCGAATCCGAAAGGTTCACAAAACCTTCCAGTCCGGCATCGGTGGCGCCCGGAAGAAAAGTGAGCTGCAACAGAGGCCTGTTCGAGTTCACCAACATCACCAAAGCAGATAAACTTGCACTGCCCACGCGTGTGGCGTTGGCATTGGTAGTGGTTGATCTCCCCCAGGTGATAGCGCCCGTCGGTGTGCTTGCACGATCCCACTCTACCATCACCACGATATCGTCAGTGCCATTCCATATAAAAGGTGTGGTAAACGGAACAGCAGCCCATCCAATGCCTTGGGGTAAGCTGTAGGTTGATGAAGTGAACACCTCTGTGGCGCCCACAACCTCTACATCCCATTCAGGAACCGGACTGGTTGACCAGGCTGAACCACCAGTATGGTGCTTAAGAAACACTTTGATGTAAGCATCATTACTCAAATACTCACCGGTACCACCCTTGTCCCAGGCAAGACTGGTAATCAGGCCGGCCATACCCCCGGCAGCAATGATCTCACTCGCTGTGTAAATTGACATGGTGCGCGAATAACGGTTACTTGTTGTGCTGGTTGACAACAGAACGTTCGTAGAACCGGAACCCGTATGGGTACCCAATGATACCGTTAACTGAGCTGAAAGTGGAGAGCTGCCCAGTAATATGGCCAATAAAACAACCAACATTGTTCTTTTCATGGTGTGTTTTCCCTTTTAAAATTGATTGATAAAAACTTCAGGTTCCTGATGATTGAAAAACCACTTTCAATCCCTCAAAACCAATGGGTTAACCAAGACGACAAAACCATTCGTTTTCAGACTGCAAAAATACGACTAACTTTCCAAAATATTGTAGATTGCCATATTAAAAAAAATCCCTACTTTGGTCTTGTTAAATAAATAACAATTCATACTTTTGCTCTTACTTATATATCTAGATGTTTGTATGTAAATAAATGGATCTGACCATGCGACAATTTGCACAACTGTTTTTTTTGGTTTTGTTGCCGGTAACATTGCTGGGGATTCTGATCTACGACATTCAGAATCTGCCTGGTTACAACAACCTGGAGGAGTTACGTGACGATTACGGCGACAGGGTTCGGACTGTTACGGACCATTCGGGTTTCAGTGAGTTACAGGTAGAATTTGGTTCAGCTCATGAGGTGACGGAGGCTTGTTTGCGTTGTCATGAGTCACGTGGCCATGAGTTGCTGAACAGTCATCATTTCACGTGGATGCGTGAGGACTACATTCCGGGTCGTGGGGCCATATATTATGGTAAGCGCAACGGGTTAAACAACTTTTGCACCGGCATTGCCGGCAGCGAGGCCACCTGCAGCCGGTGCCATGCCGGGTTTGGTTATACTGGCAAGGAGTATGATTTTACGAACCCTTACAACATTGACTGTTTATCGTGTCACGACAATTCGGGTCATTACCAGAAGGGGCGTGGCACGGCGGGTTACCCTGTAGAGGGGTTGGATTACAGTCGGATCTTTGCTGCACTGGGATCACCTCAGATGGCCAATTGTGGCACATGCCATTTTCACAGTGCGGGTGGCAACAACATCAAGCATGGTGACCTGGAGGCGGCTTTGCTCACTTCGGGAAAAGAGGTTGACATACACATGGGTTATGATGGCATGCACATGACCTGTGTCGACTGCCACCAGACAGAGAACCATGTGATGAAGGGGCGGTATTACGGCATCTCCTCCTCGTCACACAATCGCGCTTCCTGTTCAGATTGTCACACCCCGTTCCCGCACAAGGATGACCTGACCAATGCGCATACGTTAAAAGTGGATTGTCGCACCTGCCATATCCCTGTATATGCCAAGGTGAACCCCACCAAGATGAGCTGGGACTGGTCTACTGCCACGCGGGAGCTGGACACTACGGGCAGGGGTATCTCCATATACAACGACGAGGGTGAGAAGGTCTATTTTTCAGACAAAGGCACCTTTACCTGGCAGCGTATGGTTGAGCCGGAGTATGTGTGGTTTAACGGCACGGCCGATCGGCATTTGCTTACCGACACGGTGGCCTCAACACCGGTAAAGATCAACCATCTGTTGGGCTCATACCATGATCCTTCTTCCCGCATTGTACCGGTGAAGGTGCACCGGGGCACGCACCCATACGACATGGTTCACGGCACCTTGCTGCAAGCGAAGCTATGGGATCCCGAAGAGGGCAAAGGGGGGTTATGGATCGACTACGACTGGGATGCAGCCCTGAGGGCAGGCATGGATTATCTGGGCTTGCCGTATAGCGGTGAGTTTAAGTTTGTGGAAACGGAGATGTCGTTGCCGGTGAGCCACATGGTATCGCCTGCCGTAGA
The DNA here is from genome assembly GCA_007119395.1 of Lentimicrobiaceae bacterium. GTDB lineage: Bacteria > Bacteroidota > Bacteroidia > Bacteroidales > SKPS01 > SKPS01. The sequence continues at coordinate 1,911 of SKPS01000022.1, read as the reverse complement.
AGCGCTCTCCTGCACCGACTGTCATACCCGTGATAACGGGAGGCTGGCAGCGCTGACCGGTTTTTACATGCCGGGGCGTGACAGAAACCTGGTGATCGACATGATAGGTAAAGCGATGATATGGCTCGCACTGATCGGCGTGATCTCTCATGCCTCCCTCCGCGTAATCAGCAGAAGAAGATTGAAAACCACCAGTGCCTGAGGCACTTAAATAACAATATGGCTATGGCACATAAAAAAGTATACATTTATCGTCTCTTTGAGAGGATCTGGCACTGGACACAGGCACTGCTGATTTTTGCGCTCATCTTTACAGGCTTTGAAATACACAGCTCGTATACTGCGATCGGCTTCGAAAACGCTGTTAGGTACCACAACGTGGCAGCCATTTCACTGATCATACTCATCATCTTTGCCATCTTCTGGCACTTCACCACCGATGAGTGGAAGCAATACATCCCCACCACCAAAAACCTTAAAGCGCAGATAAACTACTACATCACCGGCATCTTCAAAAACGCCCCCCACCCTACCCGGAAAACGCTGCTCTCAAAGCTAAATCCTTTGCAACGTTTGGTTTACCTGGCACTGAAACTATTTATGATTCCTCTGATGGTGATCACCGGTTTGCTCTACCTTTTCTACAGGTATCCGGCAAAGGGTCGAATTGAATCGCTGGAGTGGGTGAACCTCGAGGTGGTGGCGCTGCTCCATACACTGGGCGCTTTCATGCTGGTGGCCTTTGTGATTGCACATGTGTACCTGATCACCACCGGGCATACCCTCTCTTCTAACCTAAAGGCGATGATCACCGGTTATGAAGAGCTTGAAGAGGACGCCGATGGGGAAGATCAGCATGGTACCGAACCGGAGCAAAAGAGAGAAACGACACATATCGAACAACAAATAAACGACACAGAGAAATGAACAACACGATGCGAAAGCTGTGCCTGTACCTGTTTGGTGGTGCGTGCATAGTATCACTATTTGGTTGCGGGGCAGGGAGTAAGGAGAAAGAAGCCTCCGTTGATGGCTTCGACCTGCTGATCTCGCATATTGAGCAACACCATGATTTTATCCATGCTGACGAGGCACCCGGTGTGATCGAGATCCAGCACCTGATCAATGGAACAGAGACGGGGATCCATGTGATCGACCTCCGCACCAAAGCGCAATATGACACAGGCCACTTCCCCGGAGCCGTGAACGTGCCGATGGACAAGCTGCTGGATTATTTTGAAAACGGTATTCACGCTGCAGGCTTTGACACCATTGCCTTGATTTCTGAGGATGGACAAGCCGCCTTTTACGCACTATCGCTGCTGCGATTGCTGGGTTACGACAATGTATACGGGGTTCGGTTTGGGATGGGATGGCATGCAGATTATTCGCCGATGACCTGGCAAAGCCGCATCTCTTCTGACGGTGAACATGCATTGGTGACCGGTCCGTCGCCGGCTGATAACACCTATCCCTGGCCAACGATGTTAACCAGCGAGGAGGATGCGTATCAGTTCCTCCGCCACCGGGTAGAAGAGCTGCTGAAGGAGGGTTACGACGGGGTATGGATCTCGGCCGGTGAAGTGCTTGATGCTCCAGAAGACTATTTCATTGTCAACTACTGGCCTGAGCACGAGTACCGTGTGGGGCACATCCCCGGAGCCAGGCAATACACACCCAAAAAGTCGTTGCAACGTGCCAACCGGTTGGGCACGTTACCACCAGACCAAACCGTGGTGGTTTATTGTCATCAGGGCAATAACAGTGCTACGGTGACTGCCTACCTGAGATTGTTGGGGTATGATGCCCTATCGATGGCTTTTGGCACCAATAGTTTTATGTACGAGACCCACAGCCGTGAGCTGACCAGGGGGTTGTTCCGCCCTGAGACATTGATCACAATACCATTGG